>NZ_NPJK01000045.1:0-11021 GCF_002251285.1 Prevotella sp. P5-64 | reverse complement strand
ACGCGGGGGTGGTGAAGATGGGTTTAAGGGTGCCAAGTGTTAATATTGTGTTAAATACGGAAAATAATAGGGTGATGTCTTTGTACTTTGGAACTTTCAACATACCTTTGCAGTGTACTACTACAATGGTACACTGAAACACGATAAACTCGGTAACGATAAAACAACTGATATTAAGGATATGATACAAGTCAACAACATCAACTTCGCTTACCCTGGCACCAAGCACAAGGTATTCGAGCACTTCAGCCTCCAGCTGAAAGAGAACAACATCTACGGCCTCTTGGGCAAGAACGGCACGGGCAAGTCTACCCTGCTCTATCTCATCTGCGGCATGCTGCGCCCCTCCGAGGGTGAAGTGCTGGTAGACGGGAGCAACTCCTGTCTCCACCATCCTGAAATGCTGAGCAACATGTTTATCGTGCCCGAAGAGTACGACCTCCCCCACATCCGGCTGAGCCATTATGTCAAAGTCAATAGAGGGTTTTATCCCAACTTCTCACAAGAAGTACTGGACCAGTGTCTTGCTGAATTTGAGCTCAATGGCGACCCCAATCTCGGCCAGTTGTCCATGGGACAGAAGAAGAAGGTATATATGAGTTTTGCCCTTGCCACCGGCACGCGTCTGCTGCTGATGGACGAGCCTACCAATGGTCTGGACATCCCGTCCAAGAGTCTCTTCCGCCGTGTGATAGCCCGCCACATGACTCCCGACCGCACCCTCATCATCTCTACCCATCAGGTTCACGATGTAGAGTCGCTGCTCGACCACGTGGTCATACTCGACCATAGCGAGGTGCTGCTCGATGCCTCGATAAGCGACATCTGCCAGCACTACCGCTTTGAGCAGCGCCCCACCAACGCCGACGACAGCGACGTGGTCTATGCCGAACCCAACCTCCAGGGCTGCGCCGTGATAGCCCACCGCGAGGAGGGCATGGCAGAGACCCCCGTAGACCTCGAACTGCTGTTCGATGGTGCCATCAATCACAAACTATTCATCTGAGTTCTCCCCCACCATTATGACTACCCATAACTTCAGCCTCGACAGGCTATGTATGCTGCTCCGCTGGAACTGGACCAACAGCCGGCGCCAGACACTCCGCATCGGCATGATACTCTCTGCCTTCTTGGGCGTAGCGTACACACACATGCTAAACCTCGTACAGCGCAGATACATCTACGCCAACGACATAAGCAGACTGCCCGACATAGTGGGCACGTTTGCCATCGCCGGCGCGTTAAGAGTTCTTCCGCTATTCCTCTGCGCCATGGGCACCCTCATCTTCAGCAACATGGAGACCAAACCCATGCGCGAGCACTACCTGATGCTGCCCGCCAGTGATGCAGAGAAATTTGCCACACGCTTCATCCACATCACTCTCGGCAGCGTGCTCACATTTGCCGTCGCCCTGGTGGCGGGCGATGTCATACAGTTTGCCCTCGGCTTTATCTTCCATCCCGACATCCACCATTCGTGCCTATGGGACATGATACGCTGCTTCATCACAGGCAGCGGCAACCAGCAGGTGGCAGACATGCTGCTCTTCCGAGGCAACATTGCTGCAATGACAATCGCCTACAGCGGACTGCTGTGGTTGCACTCCTACTGCACCTTGGGCGGCACCCTCTTGCGCCGCCATCCCACAGCCTGCGTGGCATTGAGTCTGATGTTGCTCATCACAGCTGTCAATACGGCAGCCATATTCGACATTTTTCCGAGAGTTCTCTCCCCCAATCCGACGGTCGGCGTGACAATTGCCGTGGCCGCAGTACTAATCGGGCTGAGCATAGCCAACTACGTAGGGTCCTACCGCATCTTCAAGCGTATGCAGATAATCTGCAACAAGTTTACCAATCTCTAATGAACAATATATGACAACATTCGCTCCCAAACGCATGGCGATGGTGATAATGAACGACATCGCCCAAACCCGAAACGAGCTCATCAAGATATTCACCGTGACGGTCATCGCCATGATCATACCCTTCATGCAGATGAGCAAACTGATAGACCTGCGCATGCACCATCTGCCCGACGACGCCACGGCGGAAGAGATGCTCACCTACGCCGGCAGCTTCGGCATCTGCTCGGTATTCCTGATGGTCGTGCTGGTCGGCGCCACATTCATCTTCCGTTCGTTCAGAACCAGAGCCACACGCATAGCATTTCTCATGCTGCCAGCGTCCAACGCCGAGAAGTACATGGCACGCATGGGCTATGTCACCCTCGGCATAATGCTCACTGCAGCGATGGCCATCGTGGTGGCCGACATCGCCCAGTATCTCATCAACCTGATAGTCTATCCCGGCTTCAGGCAGTCGTTTATAGTGATGGCTGCAAGCAGCGATTTCCAGCCGGCGATAACCATCAACACCGACCACTATACGCTCAAGAGCGAGGGCTGGGTGTTCTGGCTTGGCTTCGTCTGGGCTCATTCGTGCTGTCTGTTGGGTGGAGCCATATTCCGCAAGCACGCCCAGCCCATCATGTGCATCTTCTTCGTTGTCCTCCTGGGCATCGTGGCCTATATGATGGGTACGGCAGACCACTCCTACTATATCAGCCTACGCTGCATCAACACGGTGTTCCCCACCCTGTTTGTGTCACTGGCCATCTTCAACCACATCATGGCCTACCGCATATTCTGCCGGCTGCAGGTAGACTGCAACCGAATGACCAATCTCTAAAGACACAACGATTATGACATTCAACAACGACAAAGCCATATACATACAGATAGCCGAGCGTCTGAGCGACGAGATACTGGCCGACCAATATCACGAGGACGAGCGCATACCCAGTGTGCGCGAGTATGCCGTGCTGCTCGAGGTCAACACCAATACCGCCGTCAAGGCGTATGAGCTGCTCGCGGCAGAAGGCGTAATCTACAACAAGCGCGGGCTGGGCTACTTTGTCTCTCCCGGCGCCAAGGAGCAGATACAGAAGACCCGCAAGCGCGAGTTCATGAAAGAGCGGCTGCCCGAAATGGCGCGACAGATGTCGCTGCTGGGCATCTCTCTCAACGAAGTAAGCGACGAGTTGGCCAGTCTGCTCAATCGCTAACCCCCTCAACCCTCAAAGACATTATGATGATACAACTCAAAGATGTAAACAAGACCTACCAGGGAGCCCTGCCGCTGCACGTGCTCAAGGGCATCGACCTCAATATCGAGCGGGGCGAATTTGTCTCCATCATGGGAGCCTCGGGCTCAGGCAAGTCCACCTTATTAAATATATTAGGCATCCTCGACAACTATGACTCGGGCGAATACTGGCTCGGCGGAGTGCTCATCAAGAACCTCAGCGAGACGCGTGCTGCCGAATACCGCAACCGCATGATAGGATTTATCTTCCAGTCGTTCAACCTCATCCCCTTCAAGACCGCGGTGGAAAACGTGGAGCTCCCACTGTTCTATCAGGGCGTGGGAAGACGCAAGCGCCACCAATTAGCGATGGAGTATCTGGAGCGGTTGGGGCTGAGCCAGTGGGCCAACCACTACCCCAACGAGCTGTCGGGCGGTCAGCGCCAGCGTGTGGCCATAGCCCGTGCGCTCATCACCAAACCGCAGATTATACTCGCCGACGAACCTACCGGCGCCCTCGACTCCAAGACCAGCGTGGAGGTAATGGACCTGCTCAAGGAGCTCCACGAGCGCGACGGCATGACCATCGTGGTCGTAACCCATGAGAGCGGCGTGGCCAACGAGACCGACAAGGTGATACACATCAAGGACGGCGTGATAGGCAGCATCGAAGACAACAGCGACCACCACCTGGTGGCCAAGGACTATGTGAAATAACCTGACAACAAGCATCATGCGCGAACTAATCAAGGAAATATGGAGCACCTCCAAGCGCAACCGGCTGCGCACAGCGCTCACCGGCTTTGCCGTGGCATGGGGCATATTCATGCTGATATTCCTGCTGGGCGCGGGCAACGGTCTCATCAACGCCCAGATGGAACGGAGCGAGAAGTATATCACCAACTCGATGGTGGTGATGCCCGGCTACACATCGAAGGCGTACAATGGCCTGAAGGAGGGACGGGAAATAACCCTCAACGACAGAGACCTGGCGATTACCGGCGACAACTATACCCAGCATGTAGACCACGTGGGCGGAGTGCTGAGCCAGTACGGTGTCACCGTAGCCTACGGCGAGAACTATGTGGCGACCCAGAATTTCGTCGGCATCTACCCCACCCACGTGAACATCAACAAGACCGAGATGCTGGCTGGCAGGTTTATCAACGAGCCTGACTTCAGAGAGCGCCGCAAGGTGGTGGTGCTCTCACGCAGTCAGGCCAAGGAGCTCTGTCATGACTATCGGTCGCTCATCGACAAGAATGTCAACATCAATGGTCTGGCGTTCAAGGTGGTGGGCATCACCAAGGACGACGAGTCACGCAAGAACAACGAACTCTTCACCGCCTTCACTACCCTGAAAGCCATCTATGCCAAAGGCGACAATGTGGGCAACATCGAGTTCTCCATCAAGAACCTCAAGACCAAGGAGGACAACGAGAAGTTTGAGACCAACTACCGCGCCAGCACCAATCTGCGCCACCAGGCAGCCCCCGACGACGAGCAGGCCCTCTGGATGTGGAACCGCTATACCGACAGTCTGACCATGGCCCAGGGCATAGGCATAATACGCACTGCGCTATGGATAGTGGGCCTGTTTACGCTGCTGAGCGGCATCGTGGGCGTGAGCAACATCATGCTCATCACCGTCAAGGAGCGCACCCGCGAGTTTGGCATACGCAAGGCCATCGGAGCGCGCCCGAAGGACATACTGAGGCTCATCATCGCCGAGAGCATCATCATCACCTCTGTCTTCGGCTACATCGGCATGCTCTGCGGCATACTGACCAATCTGTATATGGACGCCACCATGGGCCACATGGTGATGGACTCAGGCATATTCAGGGCCACGATGTTTGTAGACCCCACCGTGGGGCTCGACGTGTGCATCAAGGCCACCCTGACCATCATCATCGCCGGAACGATAGCCGGTCTGATACCCGCCATCAAGGCTTCGCGCATCAGGCCCATCGAGGCGCTGAGAGCCGAATAGACAACCGATTACACAACTCTACAAGACCAATATGCGATTAGACTTAGATACATACAAGGAGATACTCGACACCATCACGCGCAACAAGAGCCGCAGTCTGCTCACGGGCTTTGGCGTGTTCTGGGGAGTCTTCATGCTCATCGCGCTGAGCGGTGGCGGACAGGGGCTCAGGGAAATGCTGCAGAACAACTTCGCGGGATTTGCCACTAACGCGTCGGTCATCTGGGCACAGCCCACCACCAAGGCATACCGGGGCTTCAACAAGGGCAGGGAATGGAGCATGGACACCAAGGACATCGTAAGACTGCGCCACCAGGTGCCCGAGCTCGACGTGATAAGCCCCATGATTTTCGGCGGACGCCGCACCACTACCCGGGGCACCAACACCTTCAGCGCATCGACCATGGGCGTCACCCCCGACTATGCCCGTGTGGCTGCACCCACACTCTACTATGGCCGCTATATCAATGACATCGACATGAAGCAGGAGCGCAAGGTGTGCGTGATAGGCAAGCAAATCTACAAGAACCTCTTTCCCGAAGGAGGTGACCCCTGCGGCAAGACCATTCGTGTAGACTCGACCTACTACCGCGTGGTGGGCGTCAACTACAGTTCCGGACATGCGGTAAACTTCGGCGGCAGTGCCGAAGAGACCATCACGATGCCCGAATCGGTGCTGCGCAAGGTCTACAACCGTGGTACCGCCGTAGACCTGATGGCTGTAACGGGCAAGAAGGGCGTGGTGATGAGCACCATAGCCGACCGCATGCGCACCACGCTGGCACGCGCCCACTCCATCTCGCCCGAAGACACCGAGGGCGTCACCATATTCAATACCGAGATCATGTACGCCATGCTGGAGAGCCTGTTCCAGGGCGTGAACTTCCTCATCTGGCTCGTGGGCATAGGCACCCTCGTCTCGGGTGCCATCGGTGTGAGCAACATCATGATGGTGACCGTCAAGGAGCGTACCGGCGAGATAGGCATACGCCGCGCCATAGGAGCCACGCCCAAGATGATACTCTCGCAGATCATCGCCGAGAGCATCGTGCTCACCGCCGTGGCGGGCATGAGCGGCATACTCTTCGGCGTGAGCATACTCCAGCTCGTGGAGATGGCTTGCACCACCGACGGCATGGTAATGGCCCACTTCCAGATAGACTTCTGGACAGCCATCCTCTCTACCATGGTGGTATGTGCCCTCGGCGCGCTGGCGGGTCTGGCTCCGGCATGGAGAGCCATGAGCATCAAGCCCGTAGACGCCATGCGCGAGAACTAAAAGCATCACAACAACGTAAACAATAAAAGAAAGAACAAATATGAAAAAGTATTCCAAACTGATTGTGGCAGCGGTAATCATACTGGTGTTTATCGCTACCTTCGTGTTTCTCTATCAGAAATCACAACCCGCACCCATCGAGTACAGCGAGCTGACGCCTGTGACCACCGACATCATGAAGACCACAGTGATAACAGGCAAGATAGAGCCACGCAACGAGGTAAACGTAAAGCCCCAGATAAGCGGCATCATCAGCGAAATCTACAAGGAGGCAGGCCAGTATGTGCAGGCCGGCGAGGTGATAGCCCGCGTCAAGGTGATACCCGATATGGGCCAGCTGAGCAGTGCCCAGTCGAGGGTAAGGCTGGCGGAGATTAACCAGAAGCAGGCGCAGGTGGACTACTCGCGTGAAGAGAGTCTCTACAAGCAGAAACTGGTGAGCGCCGACGAATACGACAAGATAAGACAGACGCTGCACCAGGCCAACGAGGAACTCAAGGCGGCACAGGACGCACTCGAGGTGGTGCGCGACGGCGTATCGCGCAGCAACGCCAAAGCCAGCTCGACGCTGATACGCTCTACCATCTCGGGAGTGATACTGGACATCCCCGTCAAGGTGGGCAACTCGGTAATCCTGGCCAACACCTTCAACGACGGAACGACCATAGCCACCGTGGCCAATATGAATGACCTCATCTTCAGAGGCAACATAGACGAGACCGAGGTGGGCAGTCTGGTAGACAACATGCCGATGAAGATAACGATAGGCGCGCTGCACGACCTGAGGTTTGACGCTACCCTCGAGTACATCTCGCCCAAAGCCACAGAGAACAACGGCGCCAACCAGTTTGAGGTAAAGGCTGCCGTGCACAGTATCAAGAACGGCAAGATACGCTCGGGCTACAGCGCCAATGCCGAGATAGTGCTGGCCGAAGCCAAGCACGTGGTGTCGATACCCGAGAGCGCCATAGAGTTCAGCGGCGACTCTACCTTCGTCTATCTCATCAAGGGCACAGGCAAGGACAAGACCTATGAGCGCCATGCCGTGGTGACCGGACTGAGCGACGGCGTGAACATCGAGGTAAAGAAGGGACTCTCGCTCAAGGACAAGGTGCGCGGCCCGCAGATTATAGCCGACGCAGCCGGCAACGACGAATGATAACCCATAAAAGACAACGAGTATGACGACAAGGATAATCATGGCAGTGGTCGCCGCCTGCATGGGCGTAGGCACTGCGCAAGCACAGCAGGCGTGGACGCTGCGCCAGTGTGTGGACTACGCCATAGCCCACAACATCAGCGTAAAGCAGATGCAGAACACGCGCGAGTTGCAGGCTCTGCAGCTGAATACCGACAAGAACAGCCGTCTGCCCGACCTCAACGGTTCGGCAGCCCAGAACTTCTCGTTCGGCCGCGGACTCACGGCGCAGAACACGTATGAGAACAAGAGCACATCGAGCACATCGTTTACGATAGGGTCGACCGTATCGCTCTTCGACGGCTTCCGCACACGCAACACCATCAAACTGAGCCAGCTCAATCTGGACGCTGCCGATGCCGACCTGGACAAGGCGCGCAACGACCTGAGCATGAATGTAGCAAAGGCTTACATCGAGGTGCTCAATGCCGCCGAGGCCATGACCGTGGCGCAGCGCCAGGTGTCTATCGACTCGATGCAGGTGGTAAGGATGCAGGGCTTTGTGGACAACGGCAAGGCAAGCGTGGCCCAGCTGGCTCAGCAGAAAGCCACAATGGCACAGAGCCAGCTCACAGTGACCACCGCCGCCAACAACTACCAGATGGCGCTGCTCGCACTGTCGCAGTTGCTGGAGCTGCCATCGCCCGAGGGTTTCTCCATCGTGCGTCCAGACATCGAGCGCATAACTCCCGCGCCAGGCAACATCGCCTCGCCCGAAGCCATCTTTGCCGAGGCTATGGCGGTGAAGCCCGAGGTCAGGGCACAGCAGACCCGCGTGGAGGGCGCCGACTACAACATACAGATAGCCAAGGCTGCGCGCTATCCCCAGCTCAACCTCAACGGCGGCTTGGGCAGCAACTACTACAAGACGAGCGGTTACGAGGCAGACGGATTTGCCAAGCAACTCAAAAACAACTTCAGCCAGTATGTAGGACTGAGTCTGAGTATCCCTATCTTCAACCGCTTTGCCACGCGCAACAACATACGCCGCAGCGAGATAAACCGCGACACCGAGCGGCTGAAGCTCGACGATGTGCGCAAGTCGCTCTACAAAGAGATACAGCAGGTATACTACAACGCGCGTGCTGCCGAGAGCAAGTATGCCAGTAGCCGCGAAGCTGTGGCAAGCAACGAGGAAGCCTTCAAGCTGACCCAGGCAAAATATGAGAACGCCAAGGCCAGCATCACGGAGTTCAACGAGGCCAAGAACAATCTGCTCAGAGCGCAAAGCGAACAGATTCAGGCGCGCTATGAATACCTCTACCAGACCAGTCTGCTCAACTTCTACAGCGGTAAGGCACTCGATTTCTAATCTTTATCCCACCATCAGCATTATGCCTATCATCAACATCACATCACTCGACCACCCCGGAGTGGAAGTCTTCAGCAGCCTCACCGAGGCGCAGTTGCGGTCGGGGCGATACACCGACAAAGAGATATTCATCGCCGAGAGCCCCAAGGTAATCCATGTGGCGCTCAATGCGGGCTATCGCGCCACAGCCCTGCTCTGTGAGCGGCGCCACATCGACGGCGATGCAGCAGCAATCATCAGTCGCATCGGCGACGAGGTGCCTGTCTATACCGGCGACCGCGACCTGCTCGCATCGCTCACGGGCTATACGCTCACGCGGGGAGTGCTGTGCGCCATGGAGCGTCCGGCTCTGCCCACGATAGCCGACATCTGCCGCACGGCACATCGCATCGCGGTCATTCACGGCGTGGTCGACACCACCAATATCGGCGCCATCTTCAGGTCGGCAGCGGCATTGGGCATCGACGCCATCGCGCTCACCACCGACTCGTGTGACCCGCTCAACCGCCGCTCGGTGCGCGTGTCGATGGGTTCGGTGTTTCTCATCCCCTGGACATGGATTGAGGGTAGCGTGCAACAGCTCAACGACTACGGGTTCAAGACCGCAGCGATGGCGCTCACCGACCGCTCGATAAGCATCGACGACCCGCGGCTGCCCGAGGTGGAGCGGCTGGCCATCGTACTGGGCACCGAAGGCGACGGACTCCCCCACACCACCATCGAAGATGCCGACTACGTGGTGCGCATCCCGATGTCGCACCAGGTGGACTCGCTCAACGTGGCTGCCGCCTCGGCTGTGGCGTTCTGGGAGTTAAGAAAACGGTAACGGCGATAGTTTTCTGGGCATTTGTTACACATTTACGGGGTAAATGTGTAACTTTGCACACAGATATACGTTAGATGATTATGACAATAAACGACAAGACAGGACTGGTATTGGAAGGAGGCGGCATGCGCGGCGTGTTTACCAGTGGTGTGCTCGACGCCTTCATGGTGCATCAACTCTATTTCCCTTATGCGGTGGCGGTCTCGGCTGGTGCCTGCAACGGCATGTCTTACTTCAGCCGCCAACTGCGTCGTGCGCGCATATCCAATATCGACTTTCTTGCCCGTTACCACTATGTAGGGCTGCGTCATCTGCTTACGCAGGGTTGCATCTTCGACCGCAAGCTACTCTATGATGCCTTCCCCAACGAGCTGATACCCTTCGACTTTGATACATACTTCCAGCACTCGGCCAACTTTGAGATGGTCACCACCAACTGTCTGACTGGGCGCGCCATGTACCTCACCGAAGACCACGACCGCCAACGTGCGCTCGACATCGTGATGGCGTCGAGCAGCCTGCCCTATGTGAGCAAGATGGTCACCGTCGACGGCATCCCCATGCTCGATGGCGGCATCGTCGACAGCATCCCCCTGCGCCGCGCCCAGGAACGCGGGTATGAGAACAACGTACTGATACTCACCCGCAACCGTGGCTACCGCAAGAAGGGTCGTGACCACAAGATTCCCCATTTAATCTACAAGAACTACCCTCGTCTGCGCGTAGCCCTAAGCCGCCGCATAGAGGTGTATAATGAGCAGTTGGCATACGTGGAGCAGCTCGAAGATGCAGGCCAGGTGGTCTGCATCCGTCCCGAGCGCCCCTTGGAGGTAGACCGCATAGAGAAAGACACCAACAAGCTCGAATCCCTATACGAAGAAGGCTACGCCTTAGGCGATAAGTTCTGCAAGGAGATGAAGCCCCTCCCCAACCCTCCCCAAGGGAGGGCACTGAAAAACTAAAACCCACTATCAAATTGAAAGTTGATGACGGAGAAATAGCTGTTTTACCCTTTATCATCTGTCTATTTTAGCCTTATTTTAGGCGATTTGCAGAAAGAGAAGTTACAAATCGTAAGCATTTTCCGTTTTGGTCATAAAAAAAGGGGACTTTTTCAGTGCCCTCCCAAGGGACGGGAGTTCAATCGTAATGAGGCTGTTCTGCATTAACCCAAATCGGTCATTAGAAAAAGTTTCTTGTCATTTTCTAATGACCGCCATTAGAAAAACAGCTTTGTATATGCTTGATTTATAAATATTTACTAACTTTACCACGAAAAAAAGAATATACTCCGATGCGAAACTGTGACATAAAGTTTGTAAATAA
>NZ_NPJK01000044.1:0-51240 GCF_002251285.1 Prevotella sp. P5-64 | reverse complement strand
AGTTTTGCTTGTTTTCTTTTTGCAACACTAAGATAAGTGAAAATTCTGACATGGCAAAATCCTGGGCAACTTTTTGTTGCTCAGGAACTTATAAATAAAGTTAAATTATAGTGTTGCGGAATTAAGGCTTACTTGGAATCTTATGGCGATGTGCATAAGAACGGACCGCCGTAAGGTTGATACCGTAGCGGTCTGCCACTTCCTGTGGCGACAGCCAATCGACGATGGCATCAAGATCTATAGTGGTACCAAATACTGCATCAATGTGTTTTTTGCTGTAGTAGTTTCGTCCAGCAATACGGCACATAGGAATCTGGTGACGCTTGGCAGAAGCATAGAGCCATGACTGCTTGACCTTATAAATCTGCTTTACTTCTTCGCCAGAGTAGTATTCGAGGACTTCATCAGTTGCACGTTCCTCCTTTGCCTTGTCCTTTGCAGAATTCTTTATTTTCTTGGAAACAGACTTCTTGGGCTTAGTACATGGCAGGACACGATTATAAGGATTGGCCTCAAACATATTCTCAATATCACTCTTACGGACAAGGGCCATTCGGCTGCTCAGCCGTGAAGCTGGCAACTTCCCTTGCTCTACAAGTTTATAGACATACTGACGGGTGCAGCCAAGAAGAATGGCTGCTTTGGAAAAGGTCAGGTACTCCTGTTGCTGGAGTTCCATCACTGGTTCGACAGCCCGAAGGAAATCCCGTTGTCTCTTTTTCTTGTTCTCCTTTGCTTGCTCGGCACATTCCTCTGAGCAGTACTTCTGCATTCCGCTGTTTGTGGTGAAAACCTTGCCACAATAAGCGCATTTTCTGGTCTTTGGCATACTTGCGATATTTATGGATTCAACATTCCTTTTGCTGTACCTCTCCGCAAGTAATCACAAGTAAACTATTGACAACCTATATCAACCTTTTCCACAATATTGCTTTTCTCAAAAGTGGGTCAAAAAAACGTCAACTCTTGTAACCTGTCGTCAACTCTTATCAACTCTGTCCACCATGTGGCAAAAATAAAGCCTCGTAAATTCCCTGCGGTAGAAATACGTTGCAAATTTATAGGGAATTTCAGAAGCACCCAAAAACAGCTTCTGAAGTGTTAAAATCTAAAAGCGGTTGATATACAGATATTTATCTCCATATGTTTTTCGTTATTTGTGGTTGTTTAGAGGGCTCTAAATACAAGTATCGTTTTTGTGATAGATAGAAACTTTGTATGGCACCCATTCTTCCTATTTAAAAGACACCTCTATAAGTGATGCATCATCCTCTGGATCATTCAGTTTCCTTGAAATTTCATCTGCAGATAACACACCCAGATTCTTTTCAGCAACTTTGTACAATCCATCCGTACAGACGAACACAGTATCATCTTCTGACAACTTATGGTATAGGAAAGGAACATCATCTCGCAGACCAGACCCTTTAATGCATCTGGTCAAGGCTGTTCTACCATACCCAATATTTGCCATATGGTCTGTGGTTAACAACTCCGTCTTTCCTTCGTGTTGGGCATAGATTCTGACATTTCCCTGCCATGTGCAATAAAGTTCATAATCTATTATGATTGCCACGGCTACTGCAGCACCCATGTTACTTTTCTTCTCAATGCTTACCCGTCTCACTTCCTGATCTGCACGCTCCAGAGCCTTGTGCAAGACTTCTTTCTCGGCATATCCCTCATAATTCTTCATCAGATAATCAGCCACGGTGTTAGTCACGACATCAGCTGCTAAATTACCAAGACTCAATCCGCCCATACCATCAGCAAGCACTATGGCAATGCCGTATATCCCCATATTTTGTATGGCCATCTTATCCTCATTCGGATAACGTTTGCTGCTAATCGAAAATGATTTTACTTTCATCGTTTGTTCCTTTCTTCTAACTCTTTGCTATAGATTTCTACGAAAACACTCCAGATTTGGCGACAAGGCTCATAATTGCTACTGATGTCGTCCATTTCACTGTTCCCATAATACTTCATAAAGTGATAAATAAGGTTGCTCTTTTCCTCCTTCTTCAGTTCTGCTGATGCAAAGTCTGCATAGAACTGAAGATGTTCTGTTGTCAGCAGTTTGCTGATGTCGTAGGCCATCCATTGCGCACCCCAGATGATTGCATCCAGACTCTCATTGTCGAAAGTCACTACGTCGGGCGGCACATTGTCTTTTTGATATAGCAACTGGATGTCAAGGTAGTTTTTCAAGATGAACAACATGTCTTCTGCATCCTTGTCGGTCGATGCGTTTCTGTCGTTCCATGTGTCCAACTTAATCAGGAACTGACCGCATAGCGGAGCCATCTTTACTTCTATTTCGCCATTCACAATCACGGTGACCGCTTCGTTCATCACGTCTTGAAAGCACTTTACCGACATGACAGGATTCCCTTCTGGTGGCCAACCAATCTTTTCGTCCACAGCGACTCCGCCAAATGGAACAATGTCCACCTCAAAATCTAAATCCCCGTTCACGCCTTTGTAGAAGAACTTCTGCGTTTCTCCATGACGCTTGAAATGGTTATTCTCCAGCGTTTTGCAGATGTCATCAAAGGTTTGCCAGTCTTCTATGGCAATGGCTACATCCAAATCTTCCGTGCGGCGCTTTGGTTCATCGCCTTTCATTAGCTTCATGGCTACATCTCTTGCCCTGGCACCTACCACATACAGTGGCAACCCATGCTCTGCCATACATTTATTCAGGGCAACGAGTGTACTATATAGCCAGTCATTGCCAAGTTCCTCTTTCGTGATTTTATATTCCATTCTCAATCAGTCTTTGAGCCGCCTCAATGCAACGGCTGTTACCACTTCCCATCAAGTCAGCGTATATTAGAATTTTGGGAGCCGTTTTCTCGTCAGTATTGTCTTTCCAAAACTTCTGATAGAGTTTTATCCTGCCTTTCTCCTGGAATTTCACCTTCTTGGTCATCATCAGCTTGACACTCGGCGTTTCCGTGTAAATATCAAATAGTTCTGGCATCAGGTAGCGGTCAATCAAAAAGGCTCCACCTTCACCTCCCCAGCACATTCCATCTGGTAGTATTATTTTGTTCCAATCTCGTCGGCAGTCGGCATCCACAAACTCCATTTCCTTTAGCAGCAACTTCGGCTTCAGACTTTGATTGTAGTGAGTCTGCCAAACATCTAGCAGCTCTTTCCTGTTTTTCAAAAAGCGTCCATTTTCTGTGGTAAGCACAAACTTCCCCCTGCCAAGTTCCTCTATTACGTTCTTGATTGTGCCAAGTGACACACCGGTTTCTTCATGAATAGTCCGATAAGGCTTATTGATATTTATTTCGTCAAGCAACAAATAAAAAATAACCTTCAGACCTGCTTCATTGAACGCTTTTCCTTTTGCCTCTTTTGGCAGCATTGCCTTTTGTCCGCTTATACGTATAAACAGCGGAGCGGCAACAATGTTGCAGTTTCCGCTGCTCTCCACCACACTAACTCCTTCTTCAGGCAGACCGTCAAAAGATTCTGGTGAGAAATGGTTTGCTACCAGCATCAGCGGCTTGTCTGTCTGCTCCTTAAGACTTCTCATGTGCTGCACAATAAGGTTGTAATTTGCCTTGTTCACTTGTGGCCTCACATCACAAGCAAATGTAACCCCGTTGATAGTGAGGTTATAGCCATAACTTTTGCTTTGTTCAGCTGCCTTGAATATAATATCTTCCAAGTTCGTTAATCGTCTCAGATTATAGACGACATCATTGATGATTTCTTCTTCTCTGACCATACTTGTTCACTGTTTTGTTTTTGTTCATGCATTTTGAACGCTACAAATTTAATGAACATTTTCCAAACAACCAAACTTTTTGTTCAAAAAATGGTGTTTGTTCACGAATTTTGAACAAATATAATGCTTTGAACAAAAAAATATGCATTTTCTAAAATTTTGCAGTCTTTTAAAATGGATAATCTCTCGATGATAGTGGGCGAAAGCTGATGTCATTGCATCGGTTTTCGCCCACTATCTGTTTTGTAATCTTCTGTCGGGAGCACCAATAAGCCTTGCCGCAAGTTCTATTTTTACCTTTTCCCCTATCATTATTCCCCTTGTACCCCCTTTTTTCCCCAATTATTTCATGTTGATATGATTATTCGTGGATTATCGTGAATAATCGGAATCAGCATGGCATCATTAAGTTCCTTTGCAGCCGAATCACTAAAACTGTGATAAATTATGGAAAAAGAAATTCTGACATTCAACGACCTCCCGCAGGTCGTCGCCCAGCTTCGGGATGAGGTGATGGGCATGAGAGCCATGCTGACCAGACAGCAGGTAGAGAGTAGTAAACCCGTAAAGGAGAACCGCCACAAGCCAATGACTGTGGAAGAGGCCATCGAGTACACGCACATCCCCAGGGGAACGATGTACATGAAACTGGAGGACGGCACCATCCCAGCCACCAAGCCTGGCAGAAGATGGATCTTGTATCAGGATGAGCTTGACAAGTGGCTGGAGACCACGCGCAGGAATACCGTTCCTATGACCGCAGATGAGGAGAACGATGCTATCCTTGCTTCACACAAACGAAAGCCAGACAAGCATGACTGGTAGAACGAAGCCGACACCAGTCCGACGTAACCCTGTTTTTCAAGTCACATTCAAATCTCATTATTAACAACGGCTGAGGGCTGACCAATGCCAGCCCTCACCACAAAAAAAAGTAAAGATGAAATATATGAATATCAAGTATGGAATCCTGCTGACCAGAGAACAGCTTGATTTCCTCAAGGATGACAACCAAGGTTTCCACCGCATGAAAGCCCTTGATACCTTTCTCTCTTTGGCGGCAATAGAACCGTTCCATTATGAGAAGCTGAACTTCTCGGCTGACCTCAGTATCGGTCAGTTTGCCATATCGAAAGTGGAACTCGCCGAACTCTGGCACTGTGACCGCAAGACTGCACAGAAGATGATTGACCTCTTCAATGAGGTGGGGATTCTCACATCCGTAGCCAATAACCGTACGACTATCCACACCATTCATTGTCTGGCCTTCTGGTTCGTGGAAGGGCAGGATACTCCCATCAAGAATCCGTATTATCAACGTAATCCAATCGCTCCAAAACAGGCTGTCCAAGGTGATGCCTCGGAACCGACTTCGGACAATATCGGCAACAGCCATACTCTATCGGTTATATCTTCTAATCCCGTCCCATCTGTGACTGATGCCAACAATGATGAAAGGGAAGAAGATAAACTATCTCCATACGGAGAGGATGGACAGCTGTCTGAAGGCTACTTAGAGCAACTTGACGAGCACTATGCCAACCTGATGCCAGAAGCCGATAAGCTATATAGCACATCAAATGATGTCGCATTAGGCGACACTCCTGCTATGCCTACCAATCCAGAGGGCATCTCTGATAATGAAGATTCGACAAATCAACTTGTCTCGCCAACTCCCAGTACAACAGCTGCGGATGCAGCCGACAGCGCCGAGCACGCACTACAAGGCAGCGACTGACTGCAAGTCGAAGCCTCGGACAAACCCGAAGAAGTGTGATTTTTTCTGAGGTCTAAACAAGAAGTCCCAATGTCTGACAGATTTGCTCCGCTGCACTGTCCTTCCACTGGATTCTTGCGTCGCTCGCAGGCTCGCACCGGGCTGTCCAAGGCTTTTACTTCAATCTCCCGATAGTATTACATTTATAACCCAACAAAAAAATCATTGTGTAATTATGATTAAGACAAAATCGAAGACCTCAGAAAAGAGGCAGAACAAAGGACACCATATCGATGTCCGCTTCACGGAAGAAGAATACAACCAGATTATCACCAACGCCAACAAGTGCGGAATGCACAAAAGCAACTATGTCCACAATGCAGTCCTTGGGCACCAGCCAAAGCAGTTGATGACCGAGGGACAGGAGGAAGCATTGAAAAGTCTTTCCGCCGCAAGGTCAGAACTTGTCGGCATCCGCAATGCCCTTCACGGACTGCCTCAGGAGGTGAGGAAGCGGTACTTCAGGAACGAGCGAATCATGAAGGCATGGATAGAGGGTGTGAACTACCTCATCCAGCACTGGGACACCATTAAGGAAAACTTTGGAGGATAGGACTATGATAGCAACAGCAAGACCCATAGCGCATGGTCAGGCCATGACCAACTATGCCACGAAAGACTTCCGTTCCGACATCGTGAAAGTGAACCTCCTGACAGAGGATCTGCCCCCGATTGGCATGTGGGACGAGATGGTGCTCCACATGAACCGCTTCAGGCAGAAGTTCGCACGGAAGCCCATTGACAAGACGTCCATACGCATCGAGGTTTCCCCATCCATGAACGAGAGTAACGGATGGACGCTCGAAGACTGGCGACACTTCACTGAGGAGTTCTTGGATGAACTTGACCAGGTGACCAAGACACCAGATGACAAGCACAAGAATCTTGTCCCGACGAACATTAAGAACTCGCAGTACTTCGCTGCCCTTCATTATGATGCCAAATCTGGGATTCCCCACCTGCATCTGGTGGTGAACCGCATCGACAAGAACGGCAACATCAATGACTGCCACTTCATCGGCGAGCGGGCTGTGGCTGCTGCCCATGCCATCAATCTGCGCCACGGCTGGAAAGACCCGATGGAGATTCGGGAAGAACACCTCCAACAGATAACCAGCGACTGCATGGATGTACTCAAATACCTGCCACGTTTCGACTGGACTGATTACGAAGCCCTGCTTAACAAGCGAGGCTACAAGGTCAAATTGCAGCGTGACAAGGAGAACATTGTCAGAGGCTATTCCGTCAAGAAGGGCAATTCCTCTTATAAGTCATCGGAACTTGGCACAGGACGAAACTTGATGCCGACGAAGATAGAAGACACGTGGAGAAAACTGCATCCTGTTCAGAAACCGATGGCTGTACAAGCACCAAAACCATTGGACAGCAAGACTCCAATCACGGATAAATCGTCAACGGCATATGTATTATCCTCGCAAGCCAAACCATCTGCCACATTCAACGACTACCAACAGGTATTCCTCATCGATGGCAAGCAGGTACATCTGAGCATCCCCGAAAGAATTTACAAGGAGCTTGACAGTAATGTCGAGGTTCCCTGCAACAGCAATGCCATGCATGGGGACATTCTGAAAGTCGCCATGCTGTTGTTCCTGAACTACGTCAATGCTGCTACAGCCATGTCTGAGTCTTATGGTGGCGGTGGAGATGCTGGCACAGGCTGGGGAAAAGACAAGGACGAGGATGAACTGGAAAGGGCCAGACGCTGTGCCAAGATGGCCAACTGGCTCTGCAAGCCGATTGTCAGAAGATGGAAACGAGGTAAGTAATTAAACAGATTATCAACACAAGTAATACAAAAAAAATATGTCACAAAAAGACAAATACAATAACCTCGTGCAGTCCATCAAGGATGACGAGGAAAAAGAGAAAGAGCAGAACCGCTTTGATGCCACCTTGGAGCAGATCAAGGAGGCACTTGCCCTATTGCAGAAATTGCTTGAAGCAATTAAAGAAGCGAAGGAAAGTAGTGTAACGACACAGAATGGCCTCAAAGCAGCAACCCAAAGCGCAGATAACGCCATTACGGGCATTTGCCACGCCATTGTCCAAGCACAGCAGACACCTGTCAAAACGAGGCTTGATGATGAGAGTTTGAAGCAGCTCCATGACAGTCATGTCCAATGGTTGGGACAGGAGAAACAGACACTTGACGACCATCACAGGCAGCAGAAAGAAAGTTGGCAGAAGCAGAGCCAACGACTCACAGACATCGTGAAGAACAACGAGGGCGTATGGATTTCCACAAAACTGTTCTACATTGTTGGCTCTCTTTCCCTATTGTCAATCATAACGCTTGCCATAGAGATAGCTTTCTATGTGTACTTCAAGTGGATAGCATGATAACTAATTAACGCACATGATGACATCAATAAAGGTAAAGTTCAGACCATCGACGGTGGATGGCAAGGAGGGAGGACTCTATTTCCAGATTATCCACAATCGGATAGTCCGTCAGTTGAATACTGATTATAAGGCCTTTGCAGAGGAATGGGATGCAGAGTCGGAAAGCGTTGTCGTAAATGGTAACCGCTCCAACCTGCTGTTGGGTATTCAAGAACGTCTGGCATGGGATGTGGCCCGTCTGGAAAAAGTTGTCCGCTCGTTGGAAACGGAACGTCGTCGCTTCACAGCAGACGATGTGATCACCATGTTCCATAAACTGACCAAGGAGTCCTCCCTCTTTACCTTTATGCATGGTGTCATAGCACAGTTGAAGCAACTGGGTAGAGTCCGAACTTCAGAGACCTATACCACCACTCTCAATAGCTTTATGGCATTCCGCGAAGAGCAGGACGTGCCTATTGATGGCATTAGTTCTGACCTGATGCTCATGTATGAAGCCTACCTGAAAGCCAGAGGTGTTCGTATGAACACCATTTCGTTTTATATGCGTAACCTTCGGGCTGTCTATAATAGAGCCGTAGAGAAAGGACTGACTCCACAGAACAATCCCTTCCGGCATGTCTATACTGGAGTAGATAAGACCGTGAAGCGAGCAATGCCCATTAAGGACATCAAAGCCCTGAAGGAGTTGGATTTATCCATGAAACCATCTTTGGACTTCGCCCGTGATATGTTCATGTTCAGCTTTTACACCAGAGGAATGTCCTTTGTGGATATGGCATACCTCAGAAAGACAGACCTTCAAAACGGAATTCTGACCTATCGCAGACGAAAGACAGGTCAGGAGCTGACCATCAAGTGGGAGAAGTGTATGGCTGAAATCATAGCTAAATACCCTGAAAATCAAACAGACTTTCTTCTCCCTATCATCAAAGAGCAAGGCAATGAGCGAAGGCAATATGACAAGGCACTGCATCTTGTCAACTATCGCCTAAAGGAACTTTCGACAATGCTGAAACACCAAAGACCACTCACCATGTATGTGGCTCGTCATTCATGGGCAAGTGCAGCCAAGGCAAAGAATGTGCCGTTGTCAGTTATCAGCGAAGGAATGGGACACGATTCTGAAGCAACAACACAAATATACCTCGCTTCTTTGGAAACGTCAGTAGTTGATAAAGCAAACAAGATGATATTAGGACTTTTATAAACAGAGATTTGTTTAGCAAATTTCTCAATCTCTTTCCAAGAGACGTAGAGAAACAAAAAGTCCCCTTATATCACCGTTTCAGGAGCTATTTCTACCTGTTTTTGCTAAACAAAGTGAAAAATTGATATGCCAAAAGTTGCTTTTCTTATTTAATAAGGTGGATTTTGCAAGAAAAAAAGTACCTTTGTACCCAAATATCCGTCTCTTGGAAAGAGACGAATGGATATTGCTCAACAAAGACCACCAAAATGCCCTGAAATGGGCGAACGATAAACAAGGGACTCTCTTGTGGTGTAAAAAAGGGCTTGGTCGCCTGTTGAGACATCACTTGGGAGCCCTTCTTTTATGTAGCAGATGTCTGGCAAAGAGAAGATAAAACAGTTCATTTCGCAAGTGAGCAGAAATAAAATCATTTTCTGCCATGAGCCGATAAGCAACCTACATTTCGTGGATGTGGGCAAAGAATTGTCTTTCGTTATCAAAGAACAAGAAGAGCCTTCCGGCTATTCAAGTGCCTGTAAGCGTATCTTTGAGCAGACATACAACGATGAGGTAATAGGATCATACCTCGCCTTATCAAACTGGATAATTCTTTTTGAGCCAGACCTGAAACTTGATTTGCGAAGTATCGTTGAATCTTTTTCTATCAACAAGTGTCTGATTTTGCTATCTAATGGCTCAATCAAGGAAAACCGTTATCTGTTGATGGATGACCCCCGCTTTGCACTTAATCTCCAAGGACTATCATTTATTGAAATATAATAGCTGAGCATATGAAATATAAAGAGCTAATATCATTTGAACCAATCAACGAGGTGGTGAAGTTCGATCAACTGTCGAATGAAGACTATCGCCATTCCCTTGTTCGCAACTTTGTTTTCTCAGAGACATACGAGAAGACATTTATACCCGCGATTTGCAAGAACCTCGACTATACTGCCAGTTACGAGACGTTTGGTATGCAAATTGTCGGTAACTATGGTACAGGTAAGTCACACTTGATGTCACTTGTGTCACTGGTAGCTGAGGATGCGACCTTACTTCCAGAGGTGAATAACGAAAGTGCCCGTAAGGTTCTTGGCAATATTGCTGGCAAGTACAAAGTTATTCGCTTTGAGTTAGGAACCGACGAAGAACTGTGGCGCGTTGTATGCTATCAGATAGACAAAGCTCTTGCAGCATGGGGCGTAGATTACAGTATTTCCAATGATAACAAGCCCGACATGTATGCCGACAAACTGCGTCGCATGATGGCACAGTTTGAAGCCAAATTCCCAGACAAAGGGCTGATGCTTGTCATTGACGAAATGTTATCATACTTGAAATCACGTGCCAATGGCGTTAGCTTGAATCGTGACCTTAGTGTGTTGCAAGCTCTTGGCCAAACCAGTGATAAATCACGCTTCCGCATGATGTTCGGTGTGCAGGAGCTGATATATAACTCACCAGAGTTTCAGTATGCTGCCGATATGCTCAACAAGGTAAATGACCGCTATAAGGATATAACCATAACCAAACAAGACGTGCAGTTTGTCGTTCAGCAGCGACTGTTGAAAAAGACCGATGCCCAACGTGATATTATTCGTCGTCATCTTTCCAAGTTTACGGAGTTCTTCACCGACATGCACGCCAAACTGGAAGATTATGTTTCGCTATTCCCTGTCAATCCATCGTTCTTTGAGAACTTCCAACAGATACGCATCAGCAAATCACAGCGTGAGGTACTGAAGACCTTGACTGGTAAGTTCCAGGCCATCTTCGATAAAGACATTCCCGAAACAGAACCCGGTCTAATCTGCTATGACCAGTATTGGGAAGACCTTCAGGCTCCCGAAATGCAGACCGATGCAGATGTGCGCCGTGTGACTGCCATCATGCAGACCGTCCATCAGAAGATTACGGAAAACTTTACTGGTGCAAGAGCTAATAAAGCTGTTTTAGCTCACCGCATTGCCAATGCCTGTGCTGTGAAGATTCTCCAAGACACGTTGGAGCATACCAATGGCGTGACAGCTGAAAATCTGATTGACGGTCTTTGCTATCTCAACCCCACCATTCTCGACCGTGAAATGTTGGGCGAGGTTATCAACACCACCGCATCACAAATCGTATCGGCTACCGTAGGACAGTATTTTGAAAAGAATGCTCAGAATCAAGAGTATCACCTACGCATCGAAGGTGGTGTGAACTATGAGCAGAAAATCAAAGACTATGTTCTGACAATGGCACCTGATGCCCTTGACAGCTATTTCTTCAGCTATTTGGTGGAGAACCTGCCTATTGAGGTTGAGAAATATCGAAGGGAGTTCCCAATCTATCCTCATTCCGTAGAGTGGAAGAGTCATAAGATTTCACTCGATGGCTACATCTTCATGGGCAACCCAGATGAACGTAGCACGACTCAGCCAGAGCAATACTTCTACATCTACTTCATGCCTATCTTCATTAAAGAGAAAATACAGGTAGGTACCGAGCCGGACAGCGTCTATATTCGCATGGACAAAGTAAGTGACGAAATGCGTCAACTTATTTCACTCTATGCAGCATCTGAGGCTCTTATCAAGAGTGTGGACACATCGCAGAAGCGGTTTTATGAGCAGTATAGAAAAACATACGAGGACAAGTTGCGCCCTGTGTTCCAGCGTGATTTCATCCAATGTACTGAGGTATACTATCAAGGAGAGCTGCAAACCGTTAATCTGACAGGGGCTGCAGGTATGGCAAAGGAACAGATTATTAGCGAAATTGCCTCCAACATACTCGAAGAGTACTTCTGCCAGCGTCTGCCCAACTATCCAAAGTTCTCACTCCTTCGACTGCCTATCACATCAAACAACCGCGCCACCATGATAGCAGGAGCCAAGAAGAGGATAGCAAATCCTTCACAAGCCAACCGCGATAGTGAAGCCATTCTTGCTGCACTCGGACTATTTGCAGACGGAACATTGAGTATTGAGGCCTCGCAGTATGCCCTGAGTGTCAAGCAGAAGCTGGAAAACAAAGGTGAAGGACAGGTACTCAATCGGGATGAAATCCTCTACCAATATTACGAGCAGACATGGCGCACCAAGGACTTCGAGATTGAGGCAGACCTTGAATTCCTTGTGCTTTGCACGATGGTGAGCCTTGGCGAGATAGAAATAAGTCTGCCTGGGAATAAGTCCATCAATGCAGCCAACATTGCAGACATTACATCATTGCCAGAGGATATGGCTTACAACTTCTCACATGTACGCCGTCCGAAAGGAATGAATCTTCCACTTGTACGCGAGATATTCATTAAGATAGAAGGCCATGACCTGACGCGCCAGCTTGACAAGGAAGACACTTTCACCAAACTCCTTGTGGCAGCACAGAAGAAAGCTGGACATGCCGTTACATTGGCACAGAAGGTACGTGGTGGTATCTTCCTTGAAAACGAGGAAGTGCTTTCTCCCTTCGATGGTAGCAGCCATGCCAACCGCTTGCAGGCTTTGGCTTCATTCTGTGACAAGTTGCAGAACTATGGCACAAAGGCTAAGATGAGTAATCTGCCATGGACTTTGGAACAACTTGGCCATGTCTTTGACGCAATTCCACTGATGAATCAGCTCGACAATATGCTCCAAGTGGTAGATGAATTGCGAACTCGAATCTCTTACCTTGTACAGGCAAAGCAATATATGACAGACCAACAGATGGAGACAGATGTCAATGCGGCACTTGAACGTGTAAAGGAGGTTCCGTCAATGGTCAATGACGATGAAGCACTTTCGGCTTATAAGGGTCTGCTTGACACTCTAATGGACAAATATGCTGACTGGTATTTGGCAGAATACAATCGCTTACACATTACGGGAATGCAGGAGCAGGAAAAGCTCCGTATCATGCGTAGCACCGAGAAACAGGTGAGTGATGCTATTTGTGGCAATGACCGTGGCGGTTATATCACCATTGTTCCCCAGTATCAAGATTGGAACCGTCGCATGAGCCAATTGCAGGTGGCCAGTCCTTCCGTAACTCGCGAAGCTATTCTCAACGTACCATATCATGGATTCAATCCCAAGCAATTCCAAGGTAGAACGCTGCCTCAGCTTGCTGACATGCGTGATGAACTGGAACAGATTTATGAAAATATCATCAAGTCGCTCCATGAAATGGCTGAAGACCCGCAGTTAGCAGGTAATGCCACTTCGGTGCTTGACCAAAGCGAGCAACGACTGTTCAAGCAGTTCCACGACAACCGCGAAGAAAAGCCTTCTGCTGAGGATGCTGCCCGTCTGATGGTCATCATCGACAAGTTGCACCGTGACATCCAGAAGGTGGATATTACGATGGATGACATTCGCCGTGCGCTCAACCATCCAATGACACCACAGGAAGCGAAGAAAGCCTTTGGCAAGTATATCGACTTGATGACCAATGGCTATGAAAACGAAAATGTAAGAGTAATCTTGAAGTAACGTATTATGAGCAAGAAAGACCAAAATATACCGCAGCCAGTCCTCTTCGATGCAGAGGAAATGGGACGTATCACACCCGGTGACATCTGGGAAGAAAAAAACAAACCAGTCACCTGTTTAGGCGTAGTGTTTCCAAATGACGATGCCCGCCGTGAATACTTCCGTGAAGAATTGCGGAAAAAACTGCCCGAGCTACGGCAGATAGAGGGTTTCCCCATCGGAAAGGATGAGGACATCATCCGTCTTAGCGACCCTCCATATTACACGGCTTGTCCCAACCCTTGGCTCAATGATTTCATTGCACAGTGGGAGAAGGAAAAAGCGGAACTCGAAGCCGAAGGAAAACGCAAAGCAGATTTTGAGGTAAAGGAGCCTTATGCCAGCGATGTGAGTGAGGGAAAGAATAATCCCATTTATATGGCACATGCATATCATACTAAATGTCCACATCCTGCTATTATGCGGTACATTCTTCATTATACTCAACCAGGAGATATTGTTTTCGATGGGTTTGCTGGTACAGGAATGACTGGAGTTGCTGCCAACCTTTGCGGCTCCAAGTTAGAGGTTGATGCGCTCAAACAAAAAGGAGCTAAAGTTGGAGTGAGACACAGCATTTGTTCTGATTTATCACCAATAGCAACTTTGATTGCTGCAAGTTATACTCTTCCATTCGATGCGAAAGAATTTGAATATAAAGCTAATGCGATACTGAATCAAGTTGAAGCAGAATTAGGCTGGATGTATGAAACGGAAATTAATGGAATAAAAACAAAAGTGAATTACACAATTTGGAGTGATGTTTTCATATGTCCATCTTGTGGAAAAGAAATTGTGCTTTGGAAAGAGTCTGTAGACCTTAATAATAACAACATAAAGGAAAAGTTTCCTTGTCCCCATTGTGGTTATGAATGTAGCAAAAAGAATATGGAGAAATCTTGGGAAACAAGTTATGACCCAATAATTCATGAGCCTACAAAAACTATTAAGAAGATTCCCGTAGCAAATAACGTAAGCACTCCGATTCGTGGTGACTTTAAATTATCAACCAAAGATTTTGACTTGTTAAAACAAGTTGAAGATGTACGAAATGACAACTATATTGGACCGATACCAGACGGAGATGAATCTCATAGGAATTATTCCATTGGTTTTTATCATGTTCATCAACTATTTACAAGAAGAAACCATTTATATTTGTCAAGAGTTAAAGAACTTACAAACGGAGATGCTTTTTTGAATGCATGGTTCACTTCTGTCATTCAAAATGCTTCAAAAATGTATAAATTCAGGCTTGACCGTAAAGGTGGGATTGTAAGCGGTACATTATTCACGCCTTCCCTTGATATTGAACAAAATCCTTATCGTCTATTAAAAGGGAAAATAAGAGACTTTATATCTACAAATTATAGCACACGAGGCAACACGGTCGTTTCACTTCTCTCTGCAACAAATCTTGAAACAATAGTAGAAGACAGCATTGACTATATATTTATTGACCCTCCATTTGGTGCAAACATAATGTACTCAGAACTTAACTCCATGTGGGAAGGGTGGTTAAAGGTTTCCACAAATAATCAGACAGAAGCAATTGTCAATGAATTCCAACACAAGACTCTATTTGAATATCAGCAGTTAATGAATCGTTCATTAAGAGAATTCTATAGAATATTAAAACCGGGCAAATGGCTTACAATGGAGTTTAGTAATACATCGGCATCTGTATGGAACTCAATACAAAATGCTTTGCAAGGTGTAGGTTTTGTTGTTGCAAATGTTGCCGCACTCGATAAGAAACAAGGCTCTTTCAAGGCGGTTACGACAACCACTGCTGTAAAGCAAGACCTTGTTATCACGTGCTACAAGCCTTCTAAAGAATTAGTGAACATTGTAACACAAAAAGGTTCTGAAGAAAGTACAGTATGGGATTTCATACAGGAACATTTGGAGCATTTGACCATCCATATAGAAAAAGGAAACAAGACAACTACTGTCATTGAACGTAGTCCAAAGATTCTTTATGACCGTCTCATAAGTTACTATGTTCAGCATGGTTTACCCGTTCCTATAGATGCTCTTAAATTTCAAAAAGGATTGAGTGATAATTTCATTGAGCGAGATGGTATGTTCTTTACGGCGACACAAGCTGCAGAATATGAGGAGAAACGAAAAAATACGGACGGGTTTGCACCAATGGGCATCATTGTAAGTGATGAAGCTAATGGAATTGAGTGGTTGAAGAATCTATTGCGTGATGAGCCAAAAACCTATCAGCAAATACAGCCAGAATGGATGCAAGCCATCAATGGAGTACGTAAAGGTGATATCTTGCCAGAGTTGAAGGAAGTTCTAGAAGACAATTTCATTGAAATGCCAGATGGTCGTTGGCGACTGCAAAATGTGCAAGACGATGCAGACAAAGAAACTATGCGCACAAAGAAATTGTTGAAAATATTCAGAATTTACGCAGAACAGGCACAGAAGCCAAAGGCTAAAATTAAGGATGCTCGTGTGGAAGCCCTTAGAGCTGGTTTCAAACAGTGTTATGTCGATAAGGATTTCCAGACCATCGTGACAGTAGGCAACAAGATTCCACAGAACTTGCTGACCGAAGACGAGGTACTGCTACAATTCTATGACATCGCTCAAAGCAAACTATAATTAAAATGCAAAGACTGATACGAAAGATAGCGGAACGCATCGCAGCGGATTATACCCGTCTGTCGATAGTGAGTAACCCAGACGGGTTGCTCACCAATCCTGTCGTACAGTCTCATCTCCTTTCGGAATGCGGATTGAATGTCGTAGTTGGCTCACAACTTCAGTTGCGCATCCACTATGAGCTAATCTACAAGGCTTCAGAGAATGACCGTTTCGTTTATGTTTGTCCGAATACTGACACTCTGTTGCCAGACATGGTGCAGGAAGCGAGAATAACTGATTTCGGTATTGGGCAGTTATTCCCTCTGTTTGCAGACAAGAACCTATTGCAGCAACTCAGATTTGAAGAAATGGTCATGCTCAGCCATAAGATGGGTACACGTCGCATCAACATGGCAGAAGGTAAGCGAATGGTGGAGGACATTCGTAACGAAGAGAATGAAAAGCGAAAATATTCTGCTGACCATTATCGCCAGAAGCTACAGCTGCTCAGGCTCGACTGGGGGATGATGGGCAAAACAGTAACAGCGATTTGCGATATTATCGCAGACGCAGCCCTGACCGGGGTATACGATCAGCTAACTGAGGAATGGACTCGTATCAACGAATCTTTTCAGAACTGGTTGGATAATAGCTATTTCGCCCTGCAAAACAGCAATCCGCTATTGCGACCTGCTTGTGTAAATAATGTACTGCCACATTTAGCAGATAAGTATGGTAGTAGCGACAAAGTTGCTTTAGTTGTTGTTGACGGACTTTCCTTCTGGCAGTGGCGTATTCTTGCAAGGTATTTGCAGAAGAACCACTTTGTCGCCAATGAGGATTTTACCACAGCGTGGCTACCCACCATCACCATGCTCTCACGTCAGGCCATCTTCCGTGGCGACCGTCCACAGATGGACTACAAGCAATCACCAGAGGCGGAACGTCGATTATGGCACGACTTCTGGCATCAAGTTGGTATGTCATCCTATGAACTGCAATATCTCTACGACAACGAAGAGTTTGCAATCAATGAAGGTGTCAATCGCCTGGCATACGTCACAGTAGAAATGGATCACAAAATGCACGCTTCACGCGACATGCGTGACCTCGCTGTGCTGACAGATGTATGGGCACCTCGTTTCTGCACACAGCTAAAGGTTCTGAAAGACATGGGGTTTACCATCTATCTCACATCTGACCACGGTAGTACATTTGCTATAGGTCAACGTCCGCTAACGCCAGTAGAAAAGGTGTTTCTCTATAAAGATGGCAGTCGTGGTAAACGCCACCTTATATATAATATTGACCATGTCGATGAACAGCGCAAGCTCTATGACAGCGCATCAGGAAACATGAAGTTGCTATTACGCGATAATTGGTTAGCAGTACGAGATTTCGGAGCTTTTGAGCGTTCTGGTGTTTCACTTATCACACATGGCGGCAGCAGCTTCACCGAAGTTGTGGTGCCTTTCGTACAACTATAAAAAAGAAATATGGAGAATATCACTATAGGTATCAATCAGCGTATTCCGATTCATATCCTGGAACTTGCCTTATGTGCAGCACTTCAGGATGAAGCCTCACCTGAATATTTCAGTGAACTGGCAGCTACTGAATACAAAGGAGAAAACCGAATCAAAAAATCGGTGTCGGTAATAAACAAACTCACTGTTCGCAATCCTATCTTTGGCTATCTTCATGAACATGTCGATACTGTATTGGCTGCAATGAAGAATAAACATGACAGACCGCTGCTGTTTGGAGCCGTTATATGTGCAGCTTACCCCTTTGGTTTCGATACTCTAAGTATCATGGGTAAGTATTTCCATGTGCAACAACAAGTGAACACAACTTTGATAACACAACGGATAGCAAGCAAGTACGGTTCAAACCGATCTTTGCCTAATGCCCTCTATTGTGTATTACCCATGTTCATTGAGGCAGGTCTGCTGAACCGACCTGTGGCTGGCATCTATGAAGCCATCCGGCAGGAACGATATAGCGACTTTGCTCTTACCCTTTATCGCAAAGCATTTGTCATCAACAATCCGACTTATACGATGGATGATGACATTGGCAGTAACCCGTTCTTTGAATTCATAACCTGCAATTATTAACAAAAAAATATACGACTATGCACTTTGACAATCTTGACGCTTATCTTGCTTTTGAAGCTCAGTTAAGGAGTTTCGGACAAGAACCTAACGCAGAAATGCTGGCAGAAAAGGCCAGACTGGAAGCGGTTCAAAACGTGAACGAAGACGAATATGTCTTCGGTACGATGGCAGCACACAACAAGTTCATGACACCAGAAAAGGAGAAGGTTGTGCGCGAAATGACCGACCAACTGATGATGGAAGGTGAGAATGCAACCCAACCATGCCTGTTGCTTGGAAAAGTGCAGTGTGGTAAGACAGACACGTTCCTTAGCATCATGGGACTGTGCTTTGACCGTGGCATTGATGTTGCAGTGGTAATGACAAAGGGAACCAATACGTTGACCAAACAGACCATTGAACGTCTAAACAAGGATTTTCGCTTCTTCAAGGATGATGGCACATATGGTCAAAAAGTTGTCATTTACATCTATGACATTCTTGACCTCTATAAACGAGGTGGGCTTAGTGATTACCAGCTCAATGATCCTGCCAACAAGTTCATCATTGTCTGTAAGAAAGAGAATACTAACCTGAAAGACCTCATTGAATTATTTGAGAATAGTGAGGTACTCCGCAGGAAGAAGGTCTTGATATGTGATGACGAGGCAGATTTTGCCAGTCGCGCATATTATCAGCGTAAGGGAGAACTGTCGCTTTTACGCATTGCTGAGCATATAGAAAAGTTTGTTGCTCTGCCAGCTTTCTGCCGCTACATGCAGATTACCGCCACACCATACTCATTGTATCTGCAACCCGATGGTACAGTACAGTTGCGTGATGGCCAAGAGGCATCCCCATGGTTGCCTCGTTATACTGGGCTGGTTCCCATACACGATAAGTACATTGGCGGAAAACAATACTATGTAGATAGCCAAGAAGGTGAAATTGACGATGAGGGAATTTTCCATCCAGCTAACATGTACGGTTGCTTGTACCAGCCGGTCGACCAAATATGTATCGACATTTTGTCTGCTCGAAACGAGTTCTATTTGGAATCCCGCGCTCATTCGGAAAATCTCGACTCTCTGAATTTTGCAGTAGTAAGTTACTTGTTTGCTGCAGCTGTTCGTAGCATTCAGAAAAAGAAAAAAAGCAACAAGAAGTATTATTCCAGTTGCTTGATTCACTGCGAAATCAACAAGCACAAGCATGCTTGGCAAGAAGAATTGATAACAGAAATCATTGAAGATATCAAGCAAGCGTTTCTGCATAAGGCGAACTCAGACCTCCACATCCTTGATCTTGAATCAGATGCATACGAGAGTTTGAAACTCAGCAATGAATTGGGTAATAGGCAAGGTCTTATCCATGAGAAGTTCCCTACATTTGCTGAAGTGGAAGCAGAGGTGAAGCGCATTCTGGAATATAACGATTATACTATCAACGTGGTAAACTCTGAAGAGCCCGGTAAGGTCGCTACCATGCTAAATGAGAAAGGACAACTCCGTTTGGAACAGGCACTGAATTTCTTCATTGGCGGTTCTATTCTTGACCGAGGAATCACTATAGACAATATGCTTTGTTTCTTCTATGGACGTGACCCGAAGAAATTCCAGATGGATACTGTGCTTCAGCACGCTCGTATGTATGGCGCCCGTGATAAGGAAGACATGGCTTGCACCCGTTTCTTCACGACTCCAGACATCTATGATGTGCTGAAGACGATGAATGTGTTTGATGATTATCTCTACCAGTATTTGAAGGCCCACCGTGATACTGTTCAGACGGATGATTTCACAAGTATGGTCATTGGATATGATAAACGTATCAGCCCAAGTGCTCAGAACAAATACACTCCAGCAAACACCAAGGTATTGAAACCATATCAGCGCACGTATCCAGTAGGTTTCCAAACTATCGAGCCAACAGAGAACAATAAGTTGACGAAGAAGATAGAGGAAGTTCTTCAACATGCCGTAGAAGGAAAGAAGGCAAATGAGGATGGATTCTATCTTGTTCATTATAACGATATCGTGGAAATTCTTTCGCTTATTCGCGAATCATATACCTATGCCACAGAATATAACAATGTGGGATTGGAATGGGACATCAACGACATGGTGACACCGCTCGAACATCTTACCTATGACACAGACGGTATGGTTCTTGTCGCCGTTAGAGGTGATCGTAATTTGAGCCGTGAACGTGAGAACATCTTTGACAAACGAGGTCGTTTCATTGACGCTCCTGAGGCTGGTGGTGAAATTAAAATAGACAAAAAGAATGCAATCGACCGTCCTGTACTTGTTTTGCTCAAACAAAACGGTTCAAAGGATTTAGGATGGCGCGGAACTGCATTCTACTGGCCCGTGCTCACCACACCTCAGAATATGAATGCTGGTATATTTACTGTCAATGGTAACAAGAAATTCCGTAAGGCAAAGAAGCAAATTTCCTTAGAGACATTAGGTAATTATCCAAAGGATGAGGTTTTGTCTTTGACTATTAAGAAAGAATTCTTTTTTGACATCATTCTTGATTACAGGAAAGAAGACTGGCGCGAAATAAAAGCGACAAATGCCAATTTATTCTTAGAGAAAGACTTGATGGGAAAACTTATTCTGGTTGAAGGAACAGACCCTGACAAATACTACGACTTAACAACAGTCAATGATAATATCTTTCCGTTTGAGGTGAAAGACTATAAGTATTTGCATTTGCGCACGTCCATGGATTTGAGCGGAAGTCAAGCCATTATTAAGTTAAAGGAAGATGATCCATACGAAATGGTTTGCCGTCCGTTTGAACAGCAGGACGTGGTGTATACAGAATTCAATGAAGGTCAGGATGTAACAGACCAATCTGCTGGCATCTGGAATATCGTATATCATCTTGATGAGGTTCTAGAGAAGAAACTAACTTCTGAAGATACGGAGCTGTTACAAAACTACGTAGATTATTTGACCAGTATAGAACAGGAATCAGGAAATGAGAGCAACGCTTGAATATATCAAACAGAAGTTCGACGAATACAACAATCTGATGTTTGAAGGGAAGTTAAAACCACTTCCCTTCAAACTCAGTAATGCCAAGTCATTTCTCGGTGCTGTATTCTTCCTGCGTGAGAAAAATCCAGATGACACTTGGTATTACTATGGCTTTGTGTTCAAGATAAGTACGGTAATGGATTTACCAGAAGATGTAGTGGAAGACACTATCATTCACGAGATGATACACTACTACATCATGAGTAACCAGATGCAGGACACAGCACCACACGGTAAGCTCTTTATAGAAAAGATGCAGGAAATAAACCGAAAGTTTAACCGTAATCTATCTGTCACCCACCATACCACTAAAGAGGAGCAGGATAGTGACAAGAGGGTTCAGCAGCACATCATCTGTGTATCACGTCTGAAAACTGGTAAACGTGGCGTTACTGTTGCTACGAAGTCCAGACTATTTGAATTATGGGATGCAATGCCAAACTTTCCCAAAATGGCGGAACTGAGATGGGTGGTTTCTACCGACCCTTATTTCAATCGCTTCCCTAAAGCTACTAAGCCTGGTGTTTATTTTGTTCCTTCGGAAGAACTGGAACCACACTTGAAAGATGCAAAGGAGCTAATCAAACAAGGTAATTCTATACGGATTAAAAAATAGTATGACCATCAACGAAAGAATAAACAAAAAACTAAAGCCCTGAGTGCTTACCGTCGAAGATTTGACAGAAGAAGAACTGGCAGAAGCAAAAGAGTGTTTGAAGCCAGGAACCATTGATGGCTTTTTCTCCAGTGAAGTTTTGATTAAAAAATCGCTCTTGAAGAGCATTGAGCACAAAAAAGGAAACACTTAAAATAGAATAAAAATAGCAGGCCGTATCAGAGACCTGCTATGTCCAAGAAGAGTAATGCTTAATGCCTGGTGTCCTTGGGTGGACATGGGTCATTTCCATAGCTGTTGGGATTTTGAATCTTACCATCTGTACCATGAGGAATAAGTTCTAGTCCTTCCCTCTTTGCCAGATCGCGCCCCCACTCCATTGCTTCTTTCTTCGTATCAAAGTGCTTTGAAGCCCTGTCTGCGTTCGGTCTTTTCGCATCCCAACCTCCTCTGTTTGGATTAGAAACGATATGTATTTCTTTCCTCATAATAGTTGGGGTTAGATTAAAACATTGCGGTGGTCTTCCGATTCCGCTACGGAGCACTTTAGGCGTTGCATACCGTGCGTTGGTTACTGTCCACTGGGTACTCTGACCAGTTCGGTGTCAACCCAGAAGTTGTCGCTTCGCTGATTGCATCCGGTGCAAAGAGGTGTGATATAGAGCTCGTTGCCTCCAAACACCTTCTGAACGTGAGCGCCAACAAGGGTGCCTGTGGAATGGCAATCGGTAGCGCCACAACGGGTAGCCTTTTTACCCGTTTTCTTCTCCCAATACTCCAACCAAGATGACTCACCTGTAGAGGGCTTTGACCATCTGGAAGTACCACTTGCGTTTTTGACGTATGTCATAGAGCAGGTATGGTTTTAGACGCTGTTGTCTGAACAGTACAGCAGAGCTTTACTCTAGTGGGTGGTTCCGGTGCTCAGGAACGAGTCCACCATTTTGAAAAGGAACAAATTCCGTGCCAATTCTTAAAATTTGAGCCAAAACCTCAAATTTAAAAATATTTTTTAGTTTCGGGTAGCGTCTAACCCGTTGATATTTCGCTAAGTTCACCAAAATGCGTCAACTTGTCGGTCGGGAGCGTTTCTGACAAACTGACTTTTTGTTCCTGTCAATTTGTCAGACATTTGAAGAAAAATCGATTTTTCCTCGTGTATATTTAAAAAAATGATTAATTTTGCAGCCTAAATTTGAGCAAAAATCACAAAATCGAGTTATGATAACGAGCTTTACCGCGGAGAATTACCGTTCGATAGACGAAGAGATCAAACTGTCATTTGAAGCTGATACGGGCATCAAAGACATGAACAACAAAGGCTTCACCATTGTTGCAAACACTCGTGTGCTTAACGCCAAGGCTTTTTATGGAGCCAACTCCAGCGGTAAGTCGAACGTATTCAAGGCTATTGGAAGAATGCGTGGTATCATTATCCATTCGGTGAGGCTGAACGATAACGAAACGCTACCGTATGATGCCTTTCTGCTTTCGGACAAAGAGGCGAGGCCAACGAGATTTGAAATGTCGTTTGTAGACGGCACCGACAAGTTTACCTACGGATTCAGCTATACCGCACAACGGATAGAAGAGGAATGGCTAATAGCGAAATTTCCCAAGCGATCGCTGAAAACGCTGATGAGACGGACTCCCGATATGATAGAGATAGATGAGCAGAACTATCCGGAAGGGCTGGCCATAAAAGAAGGAGCCATCCCCCTGAACAACAATAGACTTTTCATCTCGCTTGCGGCACAGCTGGGTGGGGAAATATCGAAAAGGGTGATAGAGTGGTTCAGAACCAAACCCAATGTGATTTCCGGTTTGCGCGACAGCGACTTCTCACGCTATACAAAGGAGATGCTGCATACCAGGACAGACTACAAGGACGAGATTCTGGACTTTATCAGCGGTATGGATGTGGGCTTCCGCGAAGTGACTACCGAACAAGAGCTCATTGATGAAAAAATGTTGCCCAAAGGACTGCCAGCGGAAATAGTGGCCTCGTTGAAAGAACACCCGCCCATTGTTGCCTATGCAAAGCACAGTAAAATAAATGTAGATGGTGAAGTAGTGGGGATGGTGGACTTTGACATAGATGAAAGAGAGTCGGACGGCACGAGGAAACTGTTTAATCTTGCCGGGCCTATTGTTGACACCTTACGGCAAGGGAAATCGCTGTTTGTGGATGAACTGGATGCACAATTGCACCCGCTGCTGTCGCGACGTATTGTAAAACTGTTTAACTGTGCTGAAACGAACCCTCACGGAGCCCAACTGATTTTTACGACTCACGACACCAATATGCTGTCGAAGAAACTGCTGAGACGAGATCAGGTGGTTTTTGTAGAAAAGACGGCAAAAACGAACTATTCTACGAAACTCACACCGATGATGAGTATAACGTTGGACAATGGGGCAAAGCCTAGGACAGATAGCAACTACGAGAAGAACTATTTGGAAGGCAAGTATGGGGCAATTCCATACTTTGAGGATGAGTTTAAAGGTTGTAACGAATAGAGAAAGGAGGCGAAAACCATGCAGCCAGTGTATATAGACTTACATATCCACACCTATCCCGATGCGAACAACCGTTCGACGGACTATGATGTTGCGACACTGGTGAGGAAAATCAAGGAGTATAATAGCAACGAACCATTCCTGATAAGCTTCACCGACCACAACACCATCAACAAGGAAGCATACCTAGCTGCTAAGACAGTCGGGGTGAGCCTGCTGTTGGGTGCAGAACTGCACATCAAGAACCACGATGACGTAGAGGCGTTCCACTGCCACATCTATTTCAACATGGATGTGACAGGAGAGGCCATTGATGCGCTGAACAAACTGCTGGACGAGTTGTATCCTGTAAAAATGCCATGCAGAAGCGACAACTCCATTCCTGATATTCAGAAGGTTATCAACAAGTTTGATCCATACGAGTTTATGCTGCTTCCCCATGCTGGGCAGAAGCACGGACTGTTTAACTATTCGTTGCATAAGGGTGAGAAAGTGGACGATGCCATTAGCAGAAGCATCTACTACAATCAGTTCGACGGGTTTACAGCACGTGAGAACAAGGGATTGGAAAAGACGCATGAATATTTTGAGAAGCTGGGCATTTCGGAGTTTGTGAACCTGCTGACCTGTTCGGACAACTATGACCCTAGCAAATATCCCGAACCCAAGGCTAACGAGGCCTCTCCATTTATGCCTACATGGATGATGGCAGAACCCACATATGATGGTGTGAGACTATCGCTGTCGGAACGTTCAAGGCTGTTTTACCAGAAGGAGAAGCCGCAGATAGCCTGTGAGCATATAGGACGCGTGAAGCTACTGAACGATGATATAGATATTGACGTGACACTGAGTGAAGGACTGAACGTGGTGATAGGCGGCAGCTCGTCAGGCAAAACGTTGTTCGTGGACTCAGTTAACCGCTATTTTACAGAGGAACTGAAGTCATCTGTCTATCAGGATAAGTTCCATGTGGACAGGATAGAGGTAAAGAACCCGTCTGAGATTCACCCTTATTACATTTCACAGAACTTCATTGCTGAGGTAGTAAACAAGAATGAGGAGCGCTCGATAGATGATATACCCATTCTGAAAAAGGCATTTCCAAGTGACGACAATGTCAAGCGCCAGAATGCCAAGGCACTGGCAGACCTGAAGGCCATAGTAGGGGAAATGATGATTTGTGTGGAGCACTTAGAGCAGACGGAACGCCTACTGAAAGATATTCCCCATCCGGGCAAGTTAATAACAAAAGGCAAACTACGAAAGAATATCTTCCTGCCTTTGCTGCCCAAGCCAGGAGAAGACAGTAAGTGCAATTATGACGCTGTTGATTACAAGTCGGATGTGAAGATATTGCGGGAGTTGGAACAACGAGTAAACGAGAACCCGTTTACGGGAAACATCAGTCAAGAGATTGAGACCATTCTGAAGGAGCTGAAGAAAGCAAGAGAAGGATATGCCTTGTATGAGAAGGTGGAAACCTTGATTACGGAGTACAAGGATATTGAGGATGATAAACTGCAGGAGCGACAGGGTGTCAACCAGACAAATGTACAAAATAGACAGAATCTGCTCAAGTACTTGAGAAGCTATGTATCATATAGGCGTAAGTTCAATGAGGAGAAGGAGAAATTGATGAACATCAACAGGTCGTTTACCACGAAAGAGGTGAAGGCCATGGGGCATACACTTTCCATAACTAACACATTCAAGTTTAATGAGGCGGCCTTCTTGGAAGTTCTTAATAATGCACTACACTGCCACTTCAATTGTATGGAAGACGTGAGACCGGAAAATATGTACAGTTCATTATTCAAACAAAGAGCACCGAAAATAACCACCTATACTCAGTTGGGTGACTATATCTGCGAATGGTTCAAGAAGATGGACAACAATACCTACAAGATCGTGTCTAAGCACGGGATAGACTTCTATGATATGAGCCCGGGATGGAAGTCTGCGATTCTGTTGGATCTGATTCTGGGTTATGATGGCAGTAATGCCCCCATTATCATTGACCAGCCAGAGGACAACCTGGCTGTGAAGTACATCAACGAGGACTTGGTGAAGACCATTAAGAACATGAAGTTCAAGAAGCAGGTCGTTCTGGTTTCACACAACGCTACTATACCCATGATGGCAGATGCGCAGACCATTGTGCTGTGTAAGAACAACGGCAAGAAGATAACTATTCGCTCTGCTTCACTGGAAGGCGAAATAGGCGGAAAGAAAGTGTTGGACCTAATAGCAGACCAGACCGATGGAGGCAAGGCCTCAATCAAGAAGAGAGTAAAGAAGTATAACCTGAAAAAGTTCAATTAGTGATATGAAACTGATATTCAAGAAGAATGAGGCTGACGATGTGGAAGTAACCATGTTCAAGGGAACTGCAGAGAAACCTTTTTCATACATAGAGATGATAAAGGCCCTCTTGACAGGCGAAGTGCTTGACTGCGACTTCGACGAGAGTATCTCAAAGGAAGAGCAGGCACAGATAAATGATGTGTTGAAAGAGATTGAGACCACGGCAATAGAAACCTCAGAGGAAGATACGGGTACCGAACCTGACAAAACGTAAGGCGATGGGGAATTGCCATTTTGAAAAACATATAAAGATGACTATATCGAAGGAGTGCAAAATTTAGCGATTATTATTTGTTCTTGAAACCAAAGACTTCAATACATATATCATTTAAAGTATCCATGTAAGTTATCATGACAGATTATAATCTACACACTGCCACACTTTTTGTGGTTTAAAAAAGTTAAAAACGTTAAATCTTGATCTTTTCCGCAATCCTTATATATTTCCTCGTCACTTTTCTACCGTTTGATACGCAAATTGTTGATATAAAACGACTTGTAAATTCAACGGATGCAATAACCTCAACCCACAAATCAAGGATGACATCATCGAACGTTTCGGAGAAATAGTATATTACTTATGGTAGTAATAACCAGAATTCGAGATAATAGCCGCACTCGTCCATTTGTATAGTTATTTCCCCATACATTGAATCAAAAATCCAACAAGACATGAAAATAATATGCACCAGTGACTGGCACTTAGGAAACTTGTTTCATGGCAATGACCGCATAGCCGAACACAAGCATTTCCTGGCCTGGCTTCTAGAAAGAATAAAAGAACAGCAACCAGATGCGTTGCTTATAGCCGGCGACATCTTCGACAACGGCAACCCCTCGGCTGCAGCTCAGTCTGCATACTATGAGTTCCTCGCAGATGCGACTGAGACTTGCCCCGACATGAATGTGGTTATCATAGCAGGAAATCACGACTCTGCCAGCCGTCTTGAGGCACCTCGTGCCCTGCTGACACGATACAAGGTTGAAATCCGTGGCAATATACATCGGTCGTGGGTCGCAAACAAAGATGGTAGCAACTGGGTGATCAATTACGATGACCTCATGATTCCCATCAATGGTGGTGACGGCTCACAGGCAATAGTTCTCACTGTGCCTTATCTTCGGAGTGATGTCGTGCAAAACGCCAACTATTCGGATGGCGTTAATACTATACTGCGCGAACTGACTGATAGAGCGAGGGGAAAGTATAGCGACTCACCTCTCATCATGATGGCTCACATGTATGCTAAAGATGCTGACATTGCCAAGAGTGATGCCAGCGAGAAGATTGTCATTGGAGGACAGGAGGAGGTGAACATGCACGGATGGGACGAGCATCCCGACTATTTCACTTGTGGACATATCCATAAGCGTCAGCACATCTGGAATACCGACTGGGCCCACTACCCAGGTAGCGCGCTCCCCATGTCGTTTGCAGAAAAAAATTACCATCATGGGGTAGACCTGGTCACCATAGAGAACGGGGCGAAACCACAAATAGAGTTTCTAGAGTATGAACCACAACATAAGCTCATATCTCTACCAGAAACCGAAGAGGAACTTTCCCTGAAGAAACTGGAGAATCTTATCAATACAGAACTCCAGAACAGAACAGACGGCAAGTTGGGTGACGACTTTGTCTATCTGGCGTTAAAGATGACTCTCGAAAAGGTAAACAATGATGCAATTAAGGAACTGGAGGCACTCATTGGCACTAAAAACGCCGTGCTTTGTAAGATACAGAAAATAATACCAGAATTAGACATTGCCACTGTTTCTGGCTCACAACACCTTCAAAGCATTGACGACATACTGAATCGCAACCCTCTTGACACGCTAAAAGAGACATTTGCAGTAAAAAATGGCAAGGAGATGACAGAACATCAAGAAAAGATGCTGACAGACTTACTGAATTCCTTAACCGCTGAAAACGACAACGCACTATGAAATTTATAAAACTTAAAATACTCAATCTCGCCTCTCTCGACCGTGCAGGAGGTGAAGTGATAAACTTTGAAGAAGGCGCACTGGGCGAAAGCAACATCTTCAGCATCGTCGGTCCTACAGGTTCGGGCAAATCGACACTGCTGGACGCTATCTGTCTGGCTCTCTATAACAGAGCCCCCCGTTATCCGCGAAAGAAAGGTGACAAAGACAAGATGGAGATTCTTGGCATCCCGGATGTAGGCGAGAAAAACAGGCTGTCTCCAAAAGATTGTCGCAATATTCTTACACGAGGAAAGAAGGAAGGATATAGCAAGTTGACATTTCTGGCAAACAACGGCAATGTATACCGAGCTGAATGGTATGTAGAGTTCAAAACAAAGAATTATAGCAACGCCATTTGTTCGCTATACAGGCTCACCTCTAGAAAAGGAAAAACCGAGGAGGAGGAAGTAGATTGGAACAAGATTCCCGCCATCATTGGTCTCGACTACGAACAATTCCTTCGCACCGTACTGATAGCACAGGGAACGTTTGCCAATTTCCTGACTGCAAGTGAGGATGAACGTTATCAACTTCTTGAAAAACTGATTGGCAATGAAGAAATCTACACCAATATTGCCACCCGTATCAGTAAGGTGAAAGAGGAAGCTACACGTGCTTTTAATGAGATTAACGCATATTTCGGTGCCATCGATAAGGATATCATCAAGGATAAAAATGAACTTGATGCACTGACCAAGCGCATAGACAAACTTGAAGAAGAGGAAAGAAGTGCAAAAACAGAACTTTTGAAAATTGCGGAGTCTTTGGGATGGTATGACACAGAAGACAACTTAGAAAAGAACATCAGTCTATATGAGGGGAAACTGTCTGATGCACGCAATAAACTCGATGAGATAAAGGCTGATGCCGAAAGACTTGCTCTGCATGACTCAACCATTGAAGCTGTGAAGCTGTACGATAACGCAGAGAAAAAGCAGAAGGAGATAGATGGCAATGAGACTGAGCTTAAATCTCTTAGCAAGAAGGTTGCACAGAAAGAAGCAGAGATAGATAAGGAAAACATTAACCTCGCAAAGCTCAAGGATGAAGCCCAAAAGGCAAACCAGACTCTTGAACAGCAAAAGCCTCACATCAACAAGGCTCGTACCCTTAAGGGAGAGCTGGAATCAGCAAACACGACTGTCAAAGAAAAACAAATAGCCAAAACCAACGCCGAGGGTGCGTTCAGCAAAGCGAAACAAGATGTCGACAATAATGCCGCTGCCATAAGAAAAGGTGAAGAAATGCTGCAAGCCGCCAAAGATGCTTTGGAGAAATTAAAGTCAGTTTTGCAGAAGAAGGCAGACGAACTCAACGAAGAAGCAGAGAAGGGGAAAAAGGCATTAGAAGACGAACAAAAGAAGACTGAAGGTAAAGACTCCGACACCCTCCAGAAGACAAAAGATGCTGCTGAGAAGAAGAAGACAGACCTGAACGAGGCTATTCGTGTGCGTAAAGGAATAGAAACCGGCACCAAGACCATCAGCGATCTTGAAAAGAAGAACAAAGAGCTTGAAGAGCGCAACAAGGAAATCGAAGATGAGCTTAAAAAGGTAAACACAGAGGATTTGACGAAAGAAATTGAGACTCTGCGAAAGACGTGCACGTTGATGACCAGTGAGAACTGGCGTGAACATCGGGCTTCTCTGCACGATGGCGAAGAATGTCCTCTATGCGGCTCCACACACCATCCGTATAAATCTGGCGAGACATTCGAGCCTGTTGTTCATGAAATGGAAGAACTTATCTCATCGAAGGAAGACAAACTTAAAAAGCAGAATGACAAGAAACTGCGTTTGTCGAACGAGAAAAGTCAGAACGCCGGCATACTGGAGACCAACAAGTCGACTATTGCAGACACAAAGGAGGCACTACGTAATTTAGAAGATGAGTGGAGGGTCATCCATTCTCAACATACGGATTGGCCTCTGGAGTCTGATAATCTCGAAAAACTGAAACCTTCAGTAGAGCAGGACGCCGCCGACGCCAGCAACACCTTGAAGGAATATAATAAGGCTGTCAAGGAAGTGGACCGTCTTCGCGAAGTGAAAGAAAGGGCTGAAAAAGAAGCAAACAACTTCAAGACCGAAAGCACGCTGAAGATTAAAGAAGCTGAAAAGAAACAGACAGAATGCACCACCGATTTGCAAACAGAAAAAGGCAAGACTGCTAATCTCAAAGAACAACTGTCTGAGAAAGACAAGAACCTGTCAGATGCAACAAACGCGCTGCGCAAGGCTAACGAGGAACTAGAAGCCAAGAAACAAGCTATCAAGAAAGAGATTGGCAACAACGACCCTGATGTCCTTGAACAATCACTTACAACGGCAAAGGACAATGCTGACAAAGCGGTTAAAGACAAGACTGAAACCATCAGCAATCTAAATGCCGATTTGAAAGAACTCAATGGCAAGATTGATAGTACAAACCAAACAAAGGCTGAAAACATAAGTAAACGTGAGACGTCCGTCAATGCACTAACGGAATGGCTGGCATCTTACAACGCCGACAAAAGCCATCAGCAAAAACTATCCGTTGAAGACATCGCTTTACTCGCCGAGGCCAAGGATAATTGGGAAGAAATTCGCGCTTGTCTGAAAGAACGGGGCGATGCACTGACCTCAGCCGAAACAACGCTCAAAAATGAGACGAAAGCTCACACCGAGCATCAGCAGAATAAGCCGATATTAACAAAGGAGGAATTGGCAGCTCGCAAGAAGAAATTGGATGCTCGCTCAATTACTGAACTTGTCGAGGCGAAAGCCCATATGCAACGCCATGAATCTGCAAAAACAACAGATGGGCCCCATGTCCAAAAAGAAGCAGGATGCAGAAACGTTCATGAATGAATGGAAAGAGATTTCGGAAGCGATAGGCGCTGACGGCAAGACTCTCCGCAAGGTTGCCCAGTGCTACACGCTTCATTTCCTGATAGCTCATGCCAATGTGGAGATTCGAAAATTCAATAGCCGCTACGAACTTCAGCAGGTGAAGAACTCTCTGGGAATACGCGTCATAGACCATGACCGTGCCGATGATATCCGCGACACAACATCCCTCTCTGGAGGTGAAACTTTCATCGTATCTCTCGGCCTAGCTTTGGGACTTTCTTCACTATCTTCTCGCAACATCTCATTCGAGAACCTTTTCGTAGACGAGGGTTTCGGTACTCTCGACCCCGACACACTTGCCACAGTAATAGACTCACTTGCAATGCTTCAGACATCGCAGGGCAAAAAGGTCGGAGTTATCAGCCACACTGATACAATGTCGGAACGCATCACGACTCAGATTCGCATCATCAAGAATGGCAACTCGGGTAGTAGCCATATTGAGATATATCCATAAACATTTGGATTATATATAGTTAGACATCAACAAATGTCGGGATGTTATAGAACAGATCCACAGAGATTCGCATAGAGAAGGAATAGGAAAATTTCGTGCATCCATGGACGAGAGCTGATTTGATTCTGCTGTTGGTTGATGTAAGTTTCATAACCCCAAATTGGTCATTAGAAAAAATCTTGTCACTTTCAAATGACCGATTTGGGGAATATTCTTGCTTAAGGGCATGAGGCTAAGGGCCTTCTATAAGGGCTTACTCGGGAGTTGCACCCGTTAGACAATGCTCATGCCGAGCATACTGAAAAAAATCCCTGGCCTTAAAAAGACCAGGGATTCTTATTGTTGTGAGATATCTATTCAAAGATTATTCTGCTGCAGCTTCTGTTGCTGTCTCTTCTGCCTGAGCCTCTACGGGAGCCTCTTCTGCCTTCTTGGCGGCAGAACGACGGCTACGACGTGTCTTCTTCTCAGCCTTTGGAGCCTTAGCCATGTTCTCATCGAAGTCAACGAGCTCGATGAAAGCGATGGGAGCAGCGTCACCCTGACGGGTACCCAACTTGATGACGCGAGTGTAGCCACCGGGACGGTCGCCTACCTTCTCAGCAACTACGTTGAAAAGTTCCTTGACAGCTTCCTTGTTCTGGAGATAACGGAAAACAACACGACGGTTGTTGGTATCACCTACCTTAGAACGAGTAATCAGGGGCTCAACGAATTTCTTGAGAGCCTTAGCCTTAGCGAGGGTCGTAGTGATTCTTTTGTGCAAAATCAGGCTGGAAGCCATGTTGGACAACATGCTACCACGGTGACTTGCAGTACGGCCCAGATGATTGAATTTCTTGTTATGTCTCATTTTTGTTTTGTTCTTTAATTACAAGGGATTATTCCTTGTCTAATTTATACTTAGAAGTATCGGTTCCAAACGACAGATTCAGACTCTCGAGCAAATCATCAAGCTCTGAAAGCGATTTCTTACCGAAGTTGCGGAACTTGAGGAGGTCTGTCTTGTTGTACTGTACCAAGTCGCCAAGTGTCTCGACCTCAGCTGCCTTAAGACAGTTGAGCGCGCGTACAGACAAGTTCATGTCTACGAGCTTGGTCTTCAACAGCTGACGCATATGGAGTACCTCTTCATCAAACTCCTGGTTCTCTTCCTGATCAGGATTCTCGAGAGTAATCTTCTCGTCAGAGAACAGCATGAAGTGATAGATGAGGATCTTGGCAGCCTCTTTCAAGGCATCCTTCGGGTGGATGGAACCATCGGTGGTAACTTCGAGAACGAGTTTGTCATAGTCGGTCTTCTGCTCGACACGATATGGCTCAACTGCGTACTTTACGTTACGGATGGGGGTGTAGATTGAATCGATTGGGAGTACGTTGACATCGGTACAGAACTCACGGTTCTCATCGGCGGGGACATAGCCACGACCTTTGTTGATGGTAAGCTCAATCTGCATTGATGCCTTGCTATCTAAATGACAAATCACCAAATCAGGGTTTAACACTTCAAATCCAGTCAGATACTTACTTATATCACCGGCCTTGAACTCAGTAGTGTTCTCAACAGTGATACTAACTTTCTCGTTCTCGAATTCTTCTACTACTTGCTTGAATCGAACTTGTTTGAGATTCAAGATAATGTTAGTTACATCTTCCTTGACACCGGGAACTGATGAAAACTCATGCTCAACGCCAGCAATACGGATGGTATTGATAGCAAAGCCCTCAAGTGAAGAAAGAAGTATGCGGCGAAGCGCGTTACCGATGGTAACACCAAAGCCGGGCTCCAATGGGCGGAATTCGAATTTACCGAATCGCTCATTGGCCTCTAACATTACGACTTTATCAGGTTTTTGAAATGCTAATATCGCCATTAACTTAATGATTTTTATTATTTAGAGTACAACTCAACGATTAACTGCTCCTTAATATTCTCAGGAATATCTGCACGCTCTGGCTTGTGGAGGAACTTACCGCTCTTGGTGTTCTCATCCCACTCGAGCCATGGATACTTGCTGTGGTTGAAACCTGCCAGTGCATTCTCGATGACCTCGAGAGACTTGGCCTTCTCGCGAACGCCAACTACCATTCCAGGCTTAACAGAAAAAGAAGGAATGTTAACTACCTTGCCATCAACAACGATGTGCTTGTGGCCTACCAACTGGCGTGCAGCTGCACGAGTGGGGGCGATACCCAGGCGGAATACGACGTTGTCAAGACGGCTCTCCAAATTCTGAAGAAGAACCTCACCGGTAATGCCTTCAGCCTTTGCAGACTTCTCAAACATATTACGGAACTGACGCTCAAGAACACCATAGGTGTACTTAGCTTTCTGCTTCTCTGCCAACATGACACCGTACTCAGACATCTTTCTGCGACGGCTGTTGCCATGCTGTCCAGGAGGGAAGTTTCTTCTGGACAAAACTTTGTCTGCGCCGAAGATGGGCTCACCAAATCGACGTGCAATTTTAGATTTCGGACCTATATATCTAGCCATAATATTTAATAAATGCTATTGATTAAATGTGAATAGAGTAATAATGAGAATACTCTGAATTATACGCGACGGCGCTTGGGAGGACGACAACCGTTGTGTGGCAATGGAGTAACGTCGATAATCTCGGTTACCTCGATACCAGCACCATGCACGGCACGGATAGCAGACTCACGACCATTACCTGGACCCTTAACGTATGCCTTAACCTTACGGAGACCGAGGTCAAAGGCAACCTTGGCGCAATCCTCGGCAGCAGTCTGGGCTGCATAAGGAGTATTCTTCTTAGATCCGCGGAATCCCATTTTACCTGCAGATGACCAAGAGATCACCTGACCTTCACTATTAGCAAGGGAAACGATAATATTGTTGAACGAGCTGTGAACATGAAGCTGTCCTAAAGCGTCAACCTTTACATTTCTTTTCTTTGATGTTGCTTTTGTCTTTGCCATTTTTAGCTTACTTTAAAATTACGATTGAAATCAATCAACACTTAAACTAAAATTACTTCGTAGCCTTCTTCTTATTAGCAACAGTCTTCTTCTTTCCCTTACGAGTACGAGCATTATTCTTTGTGCTCTGACCGCGAACAGGAAGACCATTACGATGTCTGATACCACGATAGCAACCTATATCCATAAGGCGCTTGATGTTCATCTGGATCTCTGAACGGAGATCACCTTCTACTTTGAATTCAGCGCCGATAATTTCACGGATCTTGGCTGCCTGGTCATCAGACCACTCGTTAACCTTCAAGTCACGGCTAACACCTGCCTTGTCCAATATCTTTGCTGAACTACTTCGACCGATACCATAGATATAGGTCAATGCGATTTCGCCACGCTTGTTTTGGGGCAAATCTACTCCAACAATTCTTATTGCCATTTTAGAAAATTGATTAAAAAATACTTCTGTTGTTTGTTAAAAGCATGCAAAATTAGTAAGAAAAATCCTCCTAATCAAACATTTACACAATTTTAACATTAACCCTGACGCATTTTGAACTTAGGGTTCTTCTTGTTGATAACGAACAAACGACCTTTACGACGTACAATCTTGCAGTCGGGTGTGCGCTTCTTTAATGATGCTCTTGTCTTCATATCTTTAATGTTTACTTGTATCTGAAAACGATTCTGCCCTTAGTGAGGTCGTAGGGACTCATCTCTACTTTGACCTTGTCGCCAGGGAGTATCTTTATATAGTGCATTCTCATTTTACCAGAGATGTGGGCAATGATTTGCACGCCATTCTCCAGCTCTACGCGGAACATTGCATTGGAGAGGCTCTCCACAATGACTCCGTCTTGTTCTATTGCAGACTGTTTAGCCATATATTAATTGTGTAATACCTTTTCTATTTCTTCAAAATCAGATAAAATTTCTGCCTTGCCTTTACGGATAGCTATGGTGTGTTCGAAATGCGCTGCTGGCTTGCCGTCGCGTGTCACAATGCTCCACTTGTCGGGTAATAGCCAGATATTGCGGTCACCCATGGTAATCATTGGTTCGATGGCAATGCACATACCAGCTTTTAACATTGTGCCATTGCCACGAGAACCATAATTGGGCACCTTGGGGTCCTCGTGCATTTCTTTTCCGATGCCATGCCCTGTGAGTTCACGAACTACTCCATACCCGTGGGATTCGCAATAGTCTTGAACTGTATAGCCGATATCACCGACATGATGACCTGGCAGAGCCACATCAATGGCCCTATATAGCGAGGCCTTGGTAACTTCAAGCAACTGTTTGACTTCGGCGGACACTTCGCCTACACTGAACGTATAGCAACTGTCACCGTTGAAACCGTTGAGGAGTGTTCCACAGTCGATTGAAATAATATCTCCATCCTTAAGAATGGTCTTGGCATCAGGTATACCATGAACTACCACATCGTTGACAGAGGTGCATATACTTGCCGGAAAAGGCTCTCCAAACGGATTGGGGAAATTCTTGAAAGTAGGCACAGCCCCGTGGTCGCGGATAAACTCTTCGGCTATCTTGTCCAACTGGAGTGTGCTGACACCCGGCTTAATATGTTTAGCTAACTCAGCGAGAGTCTGACCGACTAATCGATTAGCCTCTCGCATGAGCGAAATTTCATCCTCTGTTTTCAGAAATATCTTCATTATGATACAGCCTTAATATGCTGCAACATTTCCGCCACGAGTACGGCCAGAATTCAACAAGCCATCATAATGACGCATGAGCATATGGCTCTCAATTTGCTGAAGCGAGTCGATGACTACACCCACCAAAATCAACAGAGAAGTACCTCCGAAGAATTGAGAGAAAGCCTGCTGAACGTCGAGAAGGCTTGCCAAAGCTGGCATAATTGCGATAAATGCAATGGCCAATGAGCCTGGCAATGTAATACGAGACATTACTGTATCGATATACTCAGCGGTGTCCTTACCAGGCTTAACGCCGGGGATGAAACCGTTGTTACGCTTCATATCCTCTGCCATCTGATTGGAATTCAGGGTAATGGCAGTATAGAAATATGTAAACGCTATAACCAGAGCTACATAGATTGCATTATAAAGCAAAGATCTATTGTCCATCAGATTCTGTACGAGCCAGCTTCCGTTGCTTGTTCCATATGAAACAAATGCAAGAGGAATAAACATCAAAGCCTGAGCAAAGATGATAGGCATCACATTGGCAGCGAACAGCTTCAAGGGGATGTACTGACGTGCACCACCATATTGCTTGTTGCCGACAACGCGCTTAGCATACTGTACCGGCACCTTGCGCACAGCCTGTACGAGCATCAAAGCAGCACAAACCACGGCAAAGAGTATGAGAATCTCAGCAATAAACATTACGAGACCACCACCGGAAATAGCGGTGAAGCGTGAGGTAACTTCCTGAATGAAGGCCTGGGGCAGACGGGCAATAATACCTATGGCAATTATCAGCGAAACGCCATTGCCTACACCCTTGTCGGTAATGCGCTCTCCGAGCCAAAGTATGAACATACTTCCTGCTGCCAGGATGACAGCTGCGGGGAACATGAATACCGTCCAGGAAATACCTGAAGAGAGGGCCTGTCCGGCCTGCATCTTCAGGTTGATAAGGTAAGAAGGACCCTGCAGGAACAGGATGAAGACTGTCAGCACACGAGTGTACCAGCTAATCTTCTTGCGTCCGCTCTCGCCCTCACGCTGCATTTTCTGGAAGTAAGGTACAGCGACAGCCAAAAGCTGCATGACAATAGAAGCAGAGATGTACGGCATAATACCAAGCGCAAAAATCGACGCATTGGAGAATGCACCACCAGAGAACATGTCAAGCAGCGACATCAAGCCACCTGATGTTTGCGACTGTAAGTTTTGTAACTGGGCTGGATTGATGCCGGGAAGGACAACAAACGAGCCAAAACGGTATATAGCCGTAAACAGGAGAGTTATGAGGAGTCGCTTGCGCAAATCCTCAATTCTCCAACAGTTCTTTAGTGTCTCTATAAACTTTTTCATCTACTTTGTTTAGATAATAGTTGTGTTACCACCAGCTGCCTTGATAGCTTCTTCAGCAGCCTTAGAGAAAGCATTAGCTTCTACATCTACCTTAGCTGTAAGAGTTCCGTTAGCCAAAACCTTTACAAGCTCCTTACCATTGGTAAGACCAGCCTCTACAAGCTCTGCTATACCAATCTTGGCATAGCCCTTAGCTTCAGCCAGCTTCTGCAGTGTAGATAGATTGACTGCGAAATACTCTTTATGGTTGATATTCTTAAATCCAGCCTTAGGTACGCGACGCTGCAAAGGCATCTGACCACCTTCGAAGCCAATCTTACGCTTGTATCCAGAACGTGCCTTAGCACCCTTGTGACCACGAGTAGAAGTACCACCCAAGCCAGAACCTGGACCACGACCGATACGGCGACGAGAATGTGTAGAACCCTCAGCTGGTTTCAAATTACTTAATTTCATAATCTTCTGTAGTTAAAAAATTAATTAGTCTATTACGTTAACCAGATGATGCACCTTACGAACCATACCACGGTTGCTAGGAGTATCTTCGATTTCAACAACTTGAGAAATTTTACGGAGACCCAGTGCCTGAAGAGTCTGCTTCTGGTCCAGGGGAGCACCGATTTTGCTCTTGATCTGCTTTACTTTAATTGTTGCCATGTCAGTTCTACTATTAACCGTTAAATACTTTGTTCATACTAATGCCACGCTCGCCAGCTACGGTGTAAGCATCACGCAGCTCACTAAGAGCCAAGATTGTAGCCTTAACCAAGTTGTGAGCATTGGAAGAGCCCTTAGACTTTGCAATCACATCCTTGACACCTACGCTCTCCAGTACAGCACGCATAGCACCACCAGCCTTAAGACCAGTACCGGCAGCAGCGGGCTTGAGAAGAACTTTGGCACCACTGAAAGCCACTTCAACCTCGTGAGGAATGGTACCCTTCAGTACAGGAACCTTAACAAGGTTCTTCTTGGCAGCCTCGGTACCCTTGGAAATTGCAGCGGTAACCTCGCCAGCCTTACCAAGGCCCCAACCGATAACACCATTGCCATCACCTACAACGACGATAGCAGCGAATGTAAAGGTGCGACCACCTTTGGTAACCTTGGTTACTCGATTGATAGCAACCAAGCGGTCTTTCAATTCAACGTCACTATTTATTCTTACTTTATTCATTGCCATAATCGTTTAAAATTTAAGACCACCTTCGCGTGCTGCATCAGCCAAAGCCTGTACACGTCCGTGATAGAGATAACCATTACGGTCGAAAACAACACTCTCAACACCGGCTTTCTTGGCATTCTCGGCTACGAGAGCACCAACCTTCTTGGCCTGCTCAATCTTGGCCATCTTTTCGAGACCGAGAGAAGAAGCTGAAGCCAAAGTTGTACCAGTAAGGTCGTTGATAACCTGTGCATAAATTTGCTTGTTAGAACGGAATACGCTGAGACGAGGACGCTCTGCGGTACCATTCACACTCTTGCGAATACGGAATTTTATCTTGATTCGTCTTTCTACTTTCTTTGTTGTCATAATCGTAAATAATTAAAAGATTACTTAGCGGCAGCTGTCTTACCAGACTTTCTGCGGATAACCTCACCTTTGAACAAGATACCCTTACCTTTATATGGTTCAGGCTTGCGGAAAGAACGAATTTTTGCACAGATGAGACCAAGAAGCTGCTTGTCACAGCTCTCCAGTATGATGATAGGATTCTGGTTTCTCTCAGACTTTGTCTCAACCTTAACCTCCTTAGGAAGTTGGATAAAGATAGGGTGAGTATAACCCAAAGAGAACTCGATAAGATTACCCTGATTTGAAACACGATAACCTACACCTACGAGCTCCAATGTCTTGCTATAACCAGCGCTGACACCTACTACCATGTTGTTTACCAGTGAACGGTAAAGTCCGTGGAAAGCCTGCTTCTGCTTGTAGTTTACGGGGCTGTTCTCATCGATTTCGAACACGATGCTACCATCGGTCAAAGTCAGTTTGATTGAGGGGTCAATCCACTGAGAGAGCTCACCCTTAGGACCCTTAACATTAACGATGTTGGTCTTCTCGTCGAAGTTAACTGTAACTCCTGCGGGAATATTAATTGGCAATTTACCTATTCTTGACATAATCAAATCCTCCAATTAATTAATAAACATAACAAAGAACCTCACCGCCTATCTTGAGGGCAGCTGCTTCCTTATCAGTCATAACACCTTGAGATGTAGATATAATGGCTATACCTAATCCGTTAATTACTCTCGGCATGTCCTTGTAACCGGTATACTTACGGAGACCAGGAGTAGACACACGCTTCAGACACTTAATGGCGTTCTGCTTAGTGTTGTTGTCATACTTCAAGGCAACTTTAATAGTACCCTGGGGACCATCTTCTACGAACTTGTAGTTCAGAATGTAACCCTTCTCGAAGAGAATCTTGGTAATAGACTTCTTCATGTTTGACGCAGGAACCTCAACAACTCTGTGATGAGCCATGATTGCGTTTCTGAGTCTTGTCAGATAATCTGCTATTGGATCTGTCATATAAATAAATGTTTAATTAATCGGGACTACCCCGACAATATTAAAAAAAATTCGTTGTGATTTTTCGGAAGAACACGGAAGAAACAGTTTCTTCCGCATTCTCTGAAATATCTTACCAGCTTGCTTTCTTTACTCCAGGTATGAGACCCTGAGAAGCCATTTCGCGGAACTGGATACGAGAGATACCGAACTGGCGGATATAACCCTTTGGACGACCAGTAATCTTGCAACGGTTGTGCAGGCGAATTGGATTAGCGTTCTTGGGAATAGACTGAAGTTTACGAGCAGCCTCATAAGCCTCTGCGATATCGTCAGTGGTCGCAATAATTTTCTTCAGAGCAGCACGCTTTTCAGCATAGCGAGCTACCAATTTTGCGCGCTTAACCTCGCGGGCCTTCATTGATTCTTTTGCCATATCTATTAATCGTTTTTAGCATTCTTGAATGGGAGACCGAAAGCTTTGAGCAGAGCATAACCTTCTTCATCTGTGCTTGCAGAAGTTACGAAAGTAATGTTCATACCCTGGATGCGATCTACCTGATCAATATTGATTTCAGGGAAGATAATCTGCTCTGAAACGCCGAGAGTATAGTTACCACGACCGTCAAACTTGCTTTCGATACCCTTGAAGTCACGGATACGGGGAAGAGCTACACGGATAAGTTTCTCGAGGAACTCATACATGCGTTCACGACGCAATGTTACCATGACACCGATAGGCATCTTCTTACGCAGCTTGAAGTTTGCGATATCCTTCTTAGAATATGTAGCAACAGCCTTCTGACCGGTAATGGCTGAAATCTCATTAATGGCTACATCGATGATTTTCTTATCCTGTGTAGCGTCACCGAGACCCTGGTTAATAACGATTTTCTTCAGGACAGGAATTTGCATTGCTGAAGAATAGTTGAACTGCTTCTGGAGAGCAGGTGCTATAGTCTCATTATAGACTTTCTTTAACTGTGCTGTATCCATTACTTAATTACCTCCCCTGATTTTTTAGCGATACGGATTACGTTCTTGCCTTCGTGCTTGATGGCAACACGAGTAGCCTTACCACTCTTTGGATCTATCAAACTCAAATTTGAGATATGAATAGGTGCTTCTTGTTTTACAATACCGCCTTGTGGGTTCTTTGCAGAAGGCTTTGTACTCTTAGATACAATATTGACGCCCTCAACGATGGCACGGTTATCGCTAACCATTACCTTGAGCACCTTACCGGTTTTGCCCTTGTCACGTCCGGCAAGAACAACAACCATATCGTCTTTTCTAATATGTAACTTAGTCATTGATTACTAATTTTAAAAATTAAAGAACCTCAGGTGCCAAAGAAACAACCTTCATATTTACGGCACGGAGCTCACGAGCAACAGGACCGAAGATACGGCTTCCACGGAGCTCACCAGCATTGTTGAGCAACACACAAGCGTTGTCATCAAAGCGTATATATGAACCGTCGGCACGACGAATTTCCTTTTTTGTGCGAACGATCAAAGCCTTAGATACCGCTCCCTTTTTCAAATCACTTGAAGGTACAACGTTCTTGACAGCAACGACAATCACGTCACCAACACTGGCATAACGGCGGCGTGTACCACCGAGGACACGAATACACAGAGCCTCGCGTGCACCACTGTTATCACATACTGTAAGTCTTGATTCTGCCTGTATCATAATTACTTAGCTTTTTCAACGATTTGTACTAATCTCCATCTCTTTGTCTTAGACAGAGGACGAGTTTCCATGATCTGTACTGTATCACCTACATTAGCCTCATTGTTCTCGTCATGTGCATGGTACTTCTTCGTCTTCTGAACGAATTTACCATAAATAGGGTGCATCTCCTTAAACTTAGCTGCAATAACAATGGTTTTATCCATTTTGTTGCTGATAACGACACCCTGTCTTACTTTTCTTAAATTTCTTGTTTCCATCTGGACCATTGTTATTTATTAAGTTCTCTCTGACGAAGCACTGTCTTCATGCGTGCGATATCACGACGTGCAGCCTTAATCTGTGATGGATTTTCAAGAGGAGTAACACTATGGTTGAGCTTCATCTGGTGAAGTGCAGCCTCTGCATTCTCCAATTTCTCGCGCAGATCCTTGTCGGCGAGTTCTTTTACTTCATTAATCTTCATAGCTTAAGCGTTTTTGTCGTAATCACGTCTTACAATAAATTTTGTCTTAACGGGGAGCTTCTGAGCTGCGAGGCGCAGAGCCTCTTTAGCAATGTCGAAAGATACTCCCTCTACTTCAAAGAGGACACGGCCAGGTGTTACAGGTGCAACCCATCCTGCGGGATCACCCTTACCCTTACCCATACGTACGTCAGCAGGCTTACGTGTAATAGGTTTGTCGGGGAAAATGCGGATCCAAACTTGACCCTGACGGTTCATGTGACGGTTTACTGCCACACGAGCTGCTTCTATCTGTCGGCTGTCAATCCATTTAGCCTCAAGTGTCTTGATACCAAATGAGCCGAAAGCCAGCTGTGTACCACGGTGAGCGTTGCCTTTGTTGCCACGTCCATCTTGTGGTCTTCTATATTTTACTCTTTTAGGCTGTAACATGATAACTTCTTCTTTTAACGGTTATTGTTTCTTCTACGATTACCGCGACCACGTCCGCCGTTGTTTGAGCGACCGGCATTCTGCTTCTCCTGAGTGAAGTTAGGAGTAAGGTCACGCTTTCCGTAAACCTCACCACGGCAAATCCACACTTTGATACCGAGAAGACCTACCTTGGTAAGTGCTTCTGCCTGGCAGTAATCGATATCGGCACGGAATGTGTGCAGAGGAGTACGTCCCTCTTTGTACATTTCCTTACGTGCCATTTCAGCACCATTCAGACGGCCACAGATTTGAATCTTGACACCCTCGGCACCAGCACGCATTGTATTCTGAATAGCCATCTTGATAGCACGGCGGTATGCAACCTTACCTTCTACCTGGCGAGCGATGTTATTGCCTACAATTGTAGCATCCAGATCGGGCTTCTTAACTTCAAATATGTTAATCTGAATATCCTTCTTATAGAGTTTCTTCAACTCTTCCTTCAGTTTGTCAACATCTTGACCACCTTTACCAATGACGAGACCCGGACGGGCTGTGCAAATAGTGATGGTGACGAGCTTCAGTGTACGCTCGATGACAATCTTAGATACGTTAGCCTTAGCCAGACGCTCATTGAGATATTTACGGATTTTACGGTCTTCGACCAGGTTGTCTCCGAAATTCTTGCCACCAAACCAATTTGATTCCCAACCACGGATAATACCCAGTCGGTTGCTTATCGGATTTACTTTCTGTCCCATTCTATTTATTATTTTTCGTCGTTAGTTTTGGCATCAACAAACAAAGTTACATGATTAGAACGCTTACGGATTCTGTAACCACGACCCTGTGGTGCAGGTCTCATACGCTTCATTGTAACGCCTTCGTCTACGAAGACCTTACTGATATAAAGCTCTCCGTCTTCAGCCTTGCGTTCGTTCTTATTCTCCCAGTTAGCGATAGCTGAGCGCAGCAGTTTCTCAACATCTGCGGCAGCCTGCTTTTTAGAGAATCGTAATACGCCGAGTGCGCGGTTTACCTCCATGCCACGAACCATATCTACGACATAGCGCATCTTACGTGGTGATGAGGGCACGCCATTCAGCTTAGCGAAATACAAATTTTTGCGAGCAGCCTTAAGCTTTTCAGCTGCTTCATGTTTTCTTGCTCCCATTAGTTATGTTATTTACTTTAAAATGGTTTGCCTAATTTACTTTCTATTACCAGAGTGACCACCAAAGCGACGTGTGAGAGAGAATTCTCCAAGCTTATGGCCTACCATGTTCTCGGTAATGTAAACAGGGATAAATTTATTTCCGTTGTGAACAGCAACAGTATGCCCTACGAAATCGGGTGATATCATTGATGCTCTGGCCCAAGTCTTTACGACGGTCTTCTTACCGCTTTCGTTCATAGCAAGAATCTTCTTCTCGAGCGATACGTTGATATATGGACCTTTTTTAAGAGAACGACTCATAATTTACTCTTTATTTTTTATTAGCTCTTTCGATAATATACTTGTTAGAATGCTTCTTAGGTGCACGTGTCTTCAGACCCTTAGCGTAGAGACCCTTACGTGAACGTGGATGACCACCAGACTGACGGCCTTCACCACCACCCATTGGGTGATCATGGGGGTTCATAACAACACCACGGTTGTGAGGACGGCGACCCAACCAGCGTGAGCGACCAGCCTTACCAGACTGCTCGAGAGCGTGGTCAGAGTTTCCAACACTTCCTACTGTAGCCTTACAAGCAGAGAGAATCTTACGAGTCTCGCCTGAAGGGAGCTTAATAACACAATAACTGCCCTCACGAGAAGTCAACTGAGCAAAATTACCAGCCGAACGAACGAGCAGAGCACCCTGACCAGGACGCAGCTCTAGGTTGTGAACTACTGTACCTACAGGAATGTTAGCCAAAGGAAGAGCATTACCGATTTCAGGAGCAGCATCTGCACCTGACATTACGGTAGCACCTACCTTGAGTCCGTTAGGAGCAACAATGTAACGCTTTTCACCATCAGCGTAATACAGCAATGCTATACGTGCAGATCTGTTAGGATCATACTCGATAGACTTTACAACTGCTGGAACACCATCTTTCTCACGTTTGAAGTCGATAAGACGATACTTCTTCTTGTGACCACCGCCCATATAGCGGACAGTCATTTTACCGGTGTTGTTACGACCACCGGTAGAACGCTTACCGTAAACGAGAGACTTCTCTGGCACGGATGCAGTAATCTCTTCGAACGTGCCAATAACTTTGTGTCTTTGTCCCGGTGTAACGGGATTAAATTTACGTACTGCCATTTTCTATTTAGATATTGCTATAAAAATCAATTGTATCGCCTTCTTTCAAAGTAACGATAGCTTTCTTGAACGAGTTCTTCTGTCCCTTAACCAAGCCAGCCTTGGTGTAACGGGCAGAACGCTTGCCAGCATAAACTGCTGTGTTTACATCTACTACAGTAACATTGTACAGACTCTCGACTTCAGCCTTAATTTGGAGTTTATTAGCCTCAGGACGAACTACGAAGCCGAAACGATTCGACATCTTCTCTGTAATGTTGTTCATCTTCTCAGTAACCAATGGTTTGATAATAAATGCCATATTCTAATTCTCCTTATTTCATTAAGATTTCGTCGATAACCTTGAGAGAATTCTCAGTTACTACCAGCACGTCTGCGTTCAAAACTTTGTAAGTATTTACTGCAGAAGCGAGGATAACTTCAGAGCCCTTCAAATTACGAGCCGACAAATATACGTTTTTATTGCTTTCTGGCAAAACAACAAGGGTCTTTTTGCCTTCAACTTTAAGATTTTTAGTAATATTTACAAAATCTTTAGTCTTGGGGGCCTCAAAAGTGAAGTCTTCAACCACAACAACAGCATTCTCCTGTGCCTTATAAGACAGGGCTGATTTGCGAGCGAGTACCTTAACTTTCTTGTTCAACTTGAAACCGTAATCGCGAGGCTTGGGACCGAATACACGACCACCACCTACGAGTACAGGTGAGTTGATATCTCCACGGCGAGCACCACCGCCACCTTTCTGACGTCCAAGTTTACGAGTAGAACCGCTCATTTCGCTTCTTTCCTTTGACTTGGCTGTACCCTGACGCTGATTAGCAAGATACTGCTTTACATCAAGATAAAGAACGTGATCGTTAGGCTCAATTCCAAAGATAGCATCATTGAGAACTACCTTTCTTCCGGTCTCCTGACCGTTGATATTTAATACGCTAACTTCCATTTACTTCTCAATTAAAACGGTTGAACCATTGCATCCAGCGAAAGAGCCCTTAACGATAAGAAGGTTCTGTTCTGGAATTACCTTTAACACCTTAAGGTTCTGAGTTGTTACGCGGTCGCCACCCATCTGGCCACCCATGCGCATGCCCTTGAACACCTTTGCGGGGTAAGAACAAGCACCGATAGAACCGGGCTTACGAGCGCGGTCATCCTGACCGTGAGTAGACTGACCTACACCACCGAAACCATGGCGCTTAACAACACCCTGGAAACCTTTACCCTTAGAGGTACCGATTACGTCAACAAATTCGGCGTCATTGAACAACTCTACAGTGATAGTGTCACCGAGATTGTACTCCTCATCAAATTTGAACTCGGCCAAGTGCTTTTTTGGTGTTGTGCCGGCCTTCTTGAAGTGTCCCTGCAAAGGCATAGAAGTATTCTTCTCCTTAGCCTCAGCGAAACCCAACTGTACAGCCTTGTAACCATCCTTCTCTACGGTTTTAACCTGGGTTACAACACAAGGACCAGCTTCGATAACAGTGCACGGAATATTCTTACCGTCGGCACTGAAAACGGATGTCATTCCGATTTTTTTTCCTAATAATCCTGGCATTTCTTTAATGAATAAATAATTAAACTACAAATTAGACCTTAATCTCAACTTCTACACCACTGGGCAATTCAAGTTTCATCAGCGCATCAACTGTCTTGGCAGTTGAACTATAGATATCAATCAAGCGCTTGAAGTCAGAGAGCTGGAACTGCTCACGGGCTTTCTTGTTAACGAATGTACTGCGGTTAACAGTGTAAATGCGCTTGTGTGTTGGCAATGGAATAGGACCGCTGACGATGGCGCCGGTGGCCTTAACAGCCTTCACGATTTTCTCTGCTGACTTGTCAACCAACTGGTGGTCGTAAGACTTCAGCTTAATTCTGATTTTCTGACTCATTGTCTTTTACTTTATTAATATTAGTAATTGTAATAGGAGGAGAGATACGCTGCTTAAGAGTCATTCGCTAAGCAGCGTCTCTCTTCCAGTATTGATTTTGCTATTAAAGGAGCTCTGAGTGACCGTTCTGCTCATCCAACACTGCCTTGGCAATGGCTGTTGATACAGGAGCGTGGTGATCATACTCCATAGAGCTTGTAGCACGACCAGAGGTGATGGTGCGCAGAGCAGTTACATAACCGAACATTTCTGCCAGAGGAACCATAGCCTTAACCACGCGGGCACCGCTACGGCCTTCCTCCATACCCTGAACCATACCACGACGCTTGTTCAAGTCGCCGATTACATCACCCATGTTCTCTTCGGGAGTAACTACCTCGACTTTCATGATGGGCTCCATCAGTACGGGCTTAGCCTTAGGACAGAGAACCTTGAATGCCTGGTGAGCTACGAGCTCGAATGACAACTGGTCTGAGTCAACGGGGTGGAAGCTACCATCGGTAAGAGTAACCTTCATACCTGTCATGGGGAAGCCACCGAGAACACCGTTGGCGAGGCAGTCCTTGAATCCCTTCTCTACAGAGGGGATGAACTCCTTAGGAATGTTACCACCCTTAACCTCGTTGATGAACTGCAGGTCGCCATCCTTGTAGTCTTCATCCTTAGGACCGATTGTAACATCAATACAAGCGAACTTACCACGACCACCACTCTGCTTCTTGTAAGTCTCACGGCTCTGGGCTGTGCCGATAATGGCCTCCTTGTAGTTAACCTGGGGCTTACCCTGGTTACATTCTACCTTGAACTCACGCTTCAGACGGTCGATGATGATATCGAGGTGAAGCTCACCCATACCAGAGATAATGGTCTGACCACTCTGCTCGTCGGTACGAACGGTGAATGTGGGGTCTTCCTCAGCCAGCTTGGCAAGACCGTTGTCCAGCTTGGCAACGTCGGCCTGGCTTTTTGGCTCTACAGCGATAGAGATCACGGTATCGGGGAAGGTCATAGACTCAAGAACGATGGGCTTAGACTCATCGCAGAGAGTATCACCAGTACGGATATCCTTGAAGCCTACACCTGCACCGATATCACCGGCGTCGATTGACTCCATTGGGATTTCCTTGTTAGAGTTCATCTGGAACAGACGGCTGATGCGCTCCTTCTTGCCTGAGCGGGGGTTGTACACGTAAGAACCGGCAACAACCTTACCAGAGTAGACACGGAAGAATACCAGACGGCCCATGAATGGGTCAGTGGCAATCTTGAATGCCAGAGCCGATGTAGGCTCGTCCTCAGAAGGCTTACGATCCTCCTCTTCCTCAGTATCGGGGTTGGAACCTACGATAGCCTCTGTATCCAGAGGTGAGGGAAGGAATGCACAAGTATAGTCGAGCAGAGGCTGCACACCCTTGTTCTTGTAAGAAGAACCGAGCAACATAGGAGTAATCTCCATAGCGATGGTACCCTTACGGATAGCGGCGATAAGCTGCTCTTCAGAAATCTCAGCACCTTCGAGATACTTCTCCATCAGGTCGTCGTCGAAGTTGGCAGCATTTTCTACCATCTTCTCTCTCCACTCATTGGCCTCGTCAACGAGGTCGGCGGGGATATCCTCAATATCGTATTCAGCGCCCATAGTCTCATCGTGCCACAGGATAGCCTTCATCTTGATAAGGTCAACGAGACCCTTGAAGTTTTCCTCTGCACCGATTGGAATCTGGATAGGACAGGGGTTGGCACCCAGGATATCCTTCATCTGCTGTACGGTCTCGAAGAAGTCGGCACCCGAACGGTCCATCTTGTTCACATAACCGATACGGGGTACATTGTACTTGTCGGCCTGACGCCATACAGTCTCAGACTGTGGCTGAACGCCATCGGCTGCTGAATAAGTAGCGATAGCACCATCGAGAACGCGGAGTGAGCGCTCTACCTCTGCGGTGAAGTCAACGTGTCCGGGAGTATCGATAAGGTTTATCTTGTACTGCTTGTTGTTCCAAGTCCAGTTACAAGTGGTGGCAGCAGAGGTGATAGTGATACCACGCTCCTGCTCCTGTGCCATCCAGTCCATTGTTGCAGCACCGTCGTGCACCTCACCAATCTTGTGGGTCTTACCGGTGTAGAACAGGATACGCTCAGATGTAGTCGTCTTACCGGCATCGATGTGTGCCATAATACCGATATTACGAGTCAAATGTAAATCGCGGTTTGCCATTTTCTTTTATTCCTTATATATATGTAATGATTAGAATCTGAAGTGAGCGAATGCGCGGTTAGCCTCAGCCATACGGTGCATGTCTTCCTTACGCTTGTAAGCGCCACCCTGATTGTTGAATGCGTCCATAATCTCTGCAGCGAGCTTGTCTGCCATGGTCTTACCACCACGCTTGCGAGCGAAAGCGATAAGGTTCTTCATAGAGATGCTCTCCTTGCGGTCGGGACGGATTTCGGTAGGAACCTGGAAAGTGGCACCACCGATACGACGGCTCTTTACCTCTACCTGGGGAGTGATATTGTCGAGGGCCTGCTTCCAAATCTCCAGGGGAGACTTCTCTTCATTAGCCATCTTCTCCTTTACGACATCAAGAGACTTGTAGAAAATTTCGTATGAAGCATTCTTCTTGCCATCATACATCAAGTGGTTCACGAACTTAGAGACCTTCTGGTCGTTGAACACGGGATCCGGAAGAATCACGCGCTTCTTTGGTTTTGCTTTTCTCATTGCTTTTGTTAAATTAATATTCTGCGGAGGCTGCTCATTTGTTCTTCAACGCCAGCTCTCTGGCATTTACTCAACCTTGACTTATTCTCCAGCAAAACGATTATAATGTTTCTTTTGTTTTACATGCCGCAAGTCCTCAGGCTTCTCCGCCTGTGAACTTTCGGCATATACATCTTCGGGCTATTACTTCTTAGCCTTAGGACGCTTTGCACCATACTTAGAACGGCGCTGTGTACGGTTTGCGACACCTGCGGTATCCAAAGTACCACGAACGATGTGATAACGTACACCGGGGAGGTCCTTAACACGACCACCACGTACCAGTACGATAGAGTGCTCCTGCAGGTTGTGGCCCTCTCCTGGGATGTAAGAGTTCACTTCCTTCTGGTTTGTCAAACGCACACGGGCAACTTTTCTCATTGCCGAATTAGGCTTCTTAGGTGTTGTAGTATAGACACGAACACATACACCACGACGCTGGGGACAATTGTCCAACGCGGGAGACTTGCTCTTATCTACCAACACGTTTCTGCCTTTTCTTACCAATTGTTGAATTGTAGGCATAGTTTTACTTTTTTAATTTATATATTTATTTTTGTTATTATCAATCGATTGCGGCGGTATTTATGATGCCGTTTCGGGCTGCAAAGTTACATATTTTCTATCAAACCACCTAATTATACATATTATAAAGCGCTTCCAGATAGTAAAATTTAACAGTTAGTTGTATTTTTTATATATTTTTCACCGCCAAAATCATCTCGAGCACGCCCTTGATGGTCATTTTTGTTACAAAAACAAGCTGCCCGCGCAGGGAAATGACCTCCCTTGCGCTGACTGTGTGCGCACACATTGCCACAACCCACTATACGCCCCGGTTCTGCGCCTTTGAGCATCGGTTTTTGCCCTTTCCAAACCTGACATCCAACCCTCCATCTGCCCTACCCCATGCCTCGCTGGTGGTGGAGGTGTTGGAAGGGGGGCTGGGGATGGCTCCGGCGGGTGTGCCCAATTGCTCGCTGGGGGGTGAGGAGGTGGGGAGGGGGGTCGCTTTTATTCA
>NZ_NPJK01000043.1:0-3291 GCF_002251285.1 Prevotella sp. P5-64 | reverse complement strand
CAAAACTTGAGGGCAAACGTGTCGGGCTGGTCCGCATGGATAGCGGTTTCTTTGCGAAGGAAATACTTGACTATCTGGAAATGAAAGGGTTACACTATATCATTGCCTGCCGTTTCAACAATCGTATAAAGTACAGTCTCACCCATGAACGCAAATGGATAGAGCTAACAGACGGATTGGAAATATCCGAAACCATCTATCAGGCAAACGGTTGGGAGAAGCCTAGACGCATTGTGATGGTCAGGCAAGAAATAGACAAGCGCCCCAAAGCTGCAGGAAAGCAAATCAAGCAACTGGAGCTTTTTGAGGATGAGCAGGATTTCGGAAAATACCGATACAGCTGCTTTGTAACAGACCTTGACCTGCCGGCCAAGATTGTATATGACTCATATCGCGGAAGAGCGGATTCTGAGAATAGGATAAAAGAATTGAAGAATGATTTCTCCATCGATGACTTTGTCACAAATAACTTCTGGGCAACAGAGGCATGTGGGAATTTCATTGTTATGGCATATAACTTTATGTCGTTGTTCAGACATGCGCTGATCAATTCCAACAAGAAGAAATTTCTGAAGACTATCCGATACGAGTTGATATCGACGCCAGCCTATCTGGGAAAAACAAAAGACAAGCACATCCTATATTTGGCTAGATCACTAAAAACACGACAATCATTCTTATCTATATGGGAAAAATTAAAGGATTTCTCTTTGCCGTACGACACAGAGAAATCCTAATGACCGATTTGGGCTTAAGCCATAACACATCGCAAAGGACCAACCTAAATAATAACGGTTATATAACACTACATAGAACATATCTTTCGATGGAATACACTGTCATTCTCCAGACACGCGTATTTCCTGAATTCAAATCGTGAATTATGAAAATACATACCAGCAACCATTATTTCAGCCTTCAAAAAGAGTAATTCACGCTACCATCCGTGTTCGAAATGACTTACTATCATTAGTATCCCTTTAAAATATTCAAAAACACAGCAGTTTTCTTGTAACAAGAGAATTTCATATATATCTTATGCTGCCATTCCAATTTTAACAGCTCTATAGTCAACAGCACCTATTGACTGCTAGAACATATAGTAAAATCCTTAGTAGTGAAGTAGTTGACGAGAGAAATGAACAACTTGAATTTGAAGAAATCTATCATAATACTATGCCTTATTGAAACATTGCAAAATTACACCCAAAAGCCCACTAAAGCAAGTTGGTTATACATATAAATCAATGATTCTTAGCCAACATGTCTATAATTGCCTAAAAAACGCAAAGCAATTGGTAAAAAAACGCCCGACCAAATGACGATATAGTGCACTTTATTCATCCAAAGAACAGTTTCTGAAACCAGAAGCGCTCATTCTTCTAACAGCCAACTCTATAGAGGCATAGGTTATCACTTGGTTTTTAAGAGATAAGTCAAACATCAACTCTTCATTCTATATTATTGCTGTCCGCTAAAACTCTAAAGAGCACAAATCCCCTCCCGAAGTCCTCTGAAAATGCTTGGTTCAGGGGGTGTTTCCAGAGCCTCCTGAACCATTTTTGCCCAGTTTTTTTCTGGTTCCTCAAGGAAAGTATAGCAGTTCACATAATACATGAGCATGATTCTCAGAAAAGCTCCAAGAGGGTTTGATGCGCTTTTTTATGACCATCAGAAGGAGATTGGCTATTAGGGTGACCCAAATCTGTATCTTGATGGCGTTGGCGCTCTCCCCATAGAAGTATTTAAGCGGGAAATTTTGTTTCAACTGCTTTAACAGCAACTCTATTTCCCATCTTTGGCGGTATATGTCAATGATGTCTTCCACCTCCATGGTCATGTCGTTGGTGAGCAACGATATGACTTTCGCCTTTTTCTTCGCAGGATCGACATAGGTGACAATACGGGCCTTGTGTTTGATATTCTCTCCGCCCTTTATATGTTTCCTGAACTCCACGACCTGGACTCTACACTCCATGAGGCCACACGGCAACATGTACATTGTGTCAGAAAGAGTATCATATACAAGATTCTTCTTAATTTTTGTCACGTATGTGACACCACGATTGGTCAGTTCCTCAAACCTGGCATAGTCTATGTAGGCCCTGTCCATGGCAATGATATCTCCATCGTTATAATTCGCGGGCTTCAGCATAAAGCTGCCATTGGTTGCGGCTGACGTGAACTTGATGTCAGACGGCACGAACTCGTTAGCGTGGATATTGGTGTGCACTTTTATGCTACCCTTCTTTTTCCCGGTCTTGGGATGCCTGCCTACGCCTTTGAAAATGAGGTTGGGAAAAAGGCTTATTGTCGTGGAGTCGATAATCTGCAGGCGGTTGAACCATGCAGGCATCCGCCGTTTTCGGATGTCCGAGGAAAGTTCGTCCTTGTATCGGGCGTACAGGCTGCGGTACGTGGCCTCAAACACAGCCTCAGGCCTGCGGGCGTTGGCATCAGACAAAGTGCTGCGCCTTGGCATCGTCCTTATGCCCAAATGGGCGAGCTTGCGCGCTTCAGGAAACATAGAATCAGTAATCTCGCGCAATGTGTCGAATTTTCTGATGACAGCGTAAAGCATTATGGCCATATGCTGGTAGGCATCAAAGCGCTTTACGTAGCGTTCACCATTATGCTCGCGGCTGAATTTGAGAATTTCTTCCTTGTTGAGCAAATTTATTAGCTGACCATACATCGGCTGTCCGCTAAAATGTGTACCTTTGTTCATAGTTACTTGAATTGAAATTTACAACAAGAAACAAAGGTAACTAAAAGGGCTGAATTCCAAGCGAGGAATCCAGCCCTAATTTTTATATGCTCAAAAAAAGTTTTAGCGGACAGCAATAGTTCCCAATGGAGCAACTTCATGGTCGTGCGAGACTTGCCCACAAATATATACACGTCACCATTAGCCGGTGCCAGACCCACTTTCCTGACCTGCCCACACATACCTTTAACGCCCATGCGCATATCTGTCGGATGCTGCGCCATAACTATACGGTTGTCCTCATTCAAATTGAACAAAACTTTTTTTGAGGACAAAGGTAATCAGTCTCGACGAAATGGAAAAGGCGGCCTATTTCGGATGGTTACCGTTCAATTTGATTATCGGATGGCAACAATCATCTTCTTTGCCCAACTATGGCACATATACCAACGAAAAAAGCCTCAGTCACTGTCGTGACCAAGGCTCTTCGTGAAAAAGGGCGGCTACCTACTCTCCCGCATTGCATTGCAGTACCATCGGCGCAAGTGGGCTTAACTTCTCTGTTCGGAATGGGAAGAGGTGGG
>NZ_NPJK01000042.1:0-125782 GCF_002251285.1 Prevotella sp. P5-64 | reverse complement strand
AGTTTTGCTTGTTTTCTTTTTGCAACACTAAGATAAGTGAAAATTCTGACATGGCAAAATCCTGGGCAACTTTTTGTTGCTCAGGAACTTATAAATAAAGTTAAATTATAGTGTTGCGGAATTAAGGATAATAAGAAGGAGCATAAATTCTCTTCTTTGTTTGAACAATCTGCTCTGCTAATTTATACAAGGTGACCATGTAACAAATCTCAAGGTTTGCTCCACGGTTATCACTATGATGAGCGAATCCATGTTCTCTAACATCACCATGCCGAGCCATTAGCCTTTCATGACAATGAGGACAACTGCAACCACACTGGAGGCCTCTTGGCACCTCGTCAACATGCACAATTTTTCCATCTGCATTTTCTGCCCATGAGAAGATAAGTTTTTTTTCCATCTTATACATTATTAGGTGTTATCAATTTCACGATACAACAATTCTGAAACTGTTGTCATTGAATGGTGATATTTTTCAATTAGTTCTTTTCTTATAGTGGACTCTCAAACTTGTTATTGTCAGTTTACAGTCCTCTCTCAGCCCAATCGCCACGGTCCAGGTTGCGGTATCCGATGGCTTCGCTGATGTGCTGTACCTCTACACGTTCGGAGCCATCGAGGTCGGCGATGGTGCGGGCCACTTTGAGGATGCGGTTGTAGGCGCGGGCGGAGAGGGAGAGACGCTCCATGGCGGTGCGCAGGAGTGCGATGGAGGCCTCGTCGGGCTCGGCAAACTGGTGTATCATGCGCTCGGTCATTTGGGCATTGCAGTGGATGCCCTTGAAGTCCTTGTAGCGGGCGGTCTGGATGTCGCGGGCCTTGATGACGCGTTCGCGGATGACGGCGCTGGGTTCGCCTGGCTCCACCTTGGAGATGTCCTTGAAGGGTACGGGCGTAATCTCGCACTGGATGTCGATGCGGTCGAGCAGCGGACCGCTGATGCGGCCGAGATACTTGGTTATCTGCCCTGGGCTGCAGACACAGTGGTGGGTGGGGTCGCCGTAATATCCGCAGGGACAGGGGTTCATCGAGGCGATAAACTGGAAATTGCAGGGATATTCGATGCTGTATTTGGCACGGCTGATGGTGATGCGGTTGTCCTCGAGCGGCTGGCGCAGCACCTCGAGGGTATGCTTGTTGAACTCGGGCAACTCGTCGGCAAAGAGCACGCCATTGTGGGCCAGGCTTATCTCGCCGGGCATGGGGTTGGAGCCGCCGCCCACGAGTGCCACCTCGGAGATGGTGTGGTGCGGACTGCGGAAGGGGCGCTGGGTGATGAGCGACGTGTTGCCGCCCAGCTTGCCGGCGATGGAGTGTATCTGCGTGGTCTCCAGACTCTCTGCCAGCGTGAGTGGCGGCATGATGGTAGGGAAACGCTTGGCCATCATAGACTTGCCCGAGCCGGGAGGCCCGATGAGTATCACGTTGTGAGAGCCTGCCGCTGCCACTTCGAGAGCGCGCTTCACGTTCTCCTGTCCGCGCACATCGGCAAAGTCGATGTCAAACTGGTACTGGCTTTCATAGAATTTCTTGCGTGTGTCGATGACGGTGGGCTCAAAGTCCTTCAGCCCGGTGACGAGCTGGATGACGTCCATGATGGTGTCCATGCCATAGACCTCGAGGTTGTTGACCACGGCTGCCTCCATCACGTTCTGCCGTGGCACGATGAGGCCTTTGAACTTCTCGGCACGGGCGCGGATGGCTATGGGCAGGGCGCCCTTGATGGGCTGCAGATGGCCGTCGAGACTCAGCTCGCCTACCATCATATACTGGTCCAGGCAGTGGCTCTCTATGCCTCCGCTGGCAGCCAGTATGCCGATAGCCAGAGGCAGGTCGAAGCTGCTGCCCTCCTTGCGCAGGTCGGCGGGAGCGAGGTTGATGGTGAGGTCGGCTATCGGAAACTTGTAGCCGTTGTTCTGCAGTGCGGCGGCGATACGGTCTTTGCCCTCCTTCACCGCCGAGTCGCCCAGTCCGGTGAGATGATACATCACACCTCGCGTTACGTTGACTTCTACGGTGATAGTGGTGACTTCCATGCCGTTGACGGCAGCACAATAGGTTTTGACCAGCATAATAGTGTTATTGATTTAAGCGGTAGATGACAGTGTGGATGTTATAAAAAAACGGCGCATCAGAGCATTCGCTCGATGCGCTGTTTGAGTTCGTCGTTGGTTAGTCCCTTTGCTATCACCACGCCATTGTTGACCAGTATGTTGTCGGGGATATCAAAGAGAGAGAGCGAGTGTAGAGTAGGGCTTTCGAGCATCTTGCCGTCGCATATCACGGGCCAGGGTATCGAGTCGCGCTTGGCGATGGCCCTGCATTGGTTGCGGTTGGGGTCGACGCAGAATCCTATAATCTTCAGTTTGCCCTTGCTGCTCTTGGCGAGCGTGCGCATGTCTTGCAGCATGCGTTGGGCATCGTAGCTCCAGGTGGCATAGGCCATGATTACGGCCAGCCCCTTGCCGAGGGTAGCGTTGTCTATCTTCTTGTTGTCGACATCGACTGTAGAGAAGCGTGGCAGGCGTTTGCCCACCGTCACGCGCGACAGCTGCTTGAGCTGCTGCTCATAGTGTGCCAGCAGCGCGTTCTTGGGCTGAGCCTTGCGCATGGTGCGACACAGCTGCAGCGCCTTGGCATAGTCGGGCGTGGCGCCGGAGATGAAGTAGCGGCGCAGCAGATAGTTGCTTACCACCGATTCGGGGTGGTCGCCTATGAACTGCTCAGCGCGTTCCAACACCTGTGGCGGGTTGGCGGTGGCTATCTGCTCTCTGAAGTCGTTCATCAGCTCGTTGGTCTTGGTGCCTTTGACCTTCATCTCTTTCAGATGCGAGGCGTCGCCTTCTATCTTGACGCTCTTGCCGGGCTCGGCAAAGATGGGCTGTTCGGAGAAGTTGGGGAAAACCATTACCAGCGTGGTGGGAGCAGTGCACATCACTTCGTAGCTCATGCGTCCGCCTTGCAGACGGATGGTGTCGATGCCGTTGATGCCGCCCTCGGGGCTATAAACGTAAAACTCACCTTGGTCCATGTTGAGTAGTCGGCCTTCGATTTTGAATCGGTCTCCAGCCGAGCCACACCCTGCAAGGACTAAGGTGAGCAGTATAAAGAGTGTTGTTCTGTTTATCATTTCATATTGGTAAACTCCAGGTCATTCTCGGCATAAGCCTTCAGACTTGGGTCCTTCTGCAGAGCCTCCTTCAGGTAGGAGTTGGCAGCATACTTGTTGCCCTGACGAGCGCTGACGATGGCGTGCAGATAAGAGGTAAGACCGTTGGGGTTCTTGATATTGTTCAGAGTAGCCTTGGCAGCAGCATAGTTCTTGTTGAGCAGCTGAGCCAGAGCGGCGCTGTTGTTGTAAGAGTCCTTGAAGTACTCCTCAGCCTGAGCGTAGTTGCCCTTGGCGATGCTCAGATTGCCCAGAGCCTCGTTGAGAGCGTTGGCATCTGCAGCCTTGGCGATGAGGTTCTCAGCCTCTGCCACGTTGCCGTTCTTGAGGGCAATCAGACCCAGTGTGGCGTTAGCCTCGGCAGCGTTGTTGCTCTTGGTGATGGCCTGTGCCAGCAGTTCCTTGGCCTTGGCCTCGTCGCCTCTGTTGAATGCCATGACAGCCAGGTTGTTCAGTGGACGATAGTCGTTGGTGTAGAGCTGAGCGGTCTTGGCATAGATCTCTTCCTTCTTGGCAGCATCTTCCTCGAGAGTAGCGTAGTAGAGCAGCTCGTCGGCAGACAGCTTGGCAGCGTCCTCGTTGTACTGAGCCTTAATCTGCTCGTCGTTGCGGCCGATGGTCTCGTAGTGGATGATGAGGCGTGAACGACGCAGCTCGGGCAGGATGGCGTCAGCCAGCTCGCGGAAGCCCTCGCTCATGTTGCGAATCTGCTGCTCGCGCTCCTGGGGGTCCTTATACATAGACAGCACGCGCAGGATAACATCCTTGTCCTGGATGTTGCTGGCCTGTACCAGCTGCTGGAAGCCTTCCCAGTCCTGGGCTGTGTAGTGAGCGTCGAGGTTGCCCTCAACACCGGCAGACTTCATCTCCTTGCGTACGTACTTCTCTGATACGTTCTGGCGCTTGTTGGCCAGCTTGTCGTTGAACTTGAAACCACCCTCGGGAGAAGCGTAAGCCTGGATTTCCACGTTCTGGAGGTTCAGGCCTTCACGGTCCTTGTTGATTTCCTTGAGCAGCTTGACAAACTCGCCTACAGAGTTGTTCTTGAGCTCGCTCTTGCGCAGATTGGCCTGGTTGATGAGGAACTTGATGTTGGCTTCCTGCTTCTTGGCCTTAACGCGCTGGAAAGAGTCGAGAGCCAGACAGCCACCGCCATTGGTGAGGGCCTGACGATAGAGCTCTGAAGTGGCGATGATGCCATAGTTGACCTTAACGGCGGGAACATTGTATACCTTCTTGCCACGACGGGCGTCGAATGTCAGATACATATCGCTCTTCTGCATCTCTGGGTTGTATGCAAAAGCAGTCTTCATGGTGTAGTGACCACCCATGCGGTAAGAGATAACCTGGTCGTTGCCCATTACCTTTTCGCCCTGGAATGTGGCGGCTTCGCCCTTGACCACCTTGCCGTCGCCAAAGCGCAGCTCGGGGGTGACTGTTACCACGGCCTTCTTCTTCATATACTTCTCGGGGAATGCGCCGTTGACAGTGGCTGATACCACGCCGGCCTGAGTCTCGAGAGGTTTGGGAGTAACTGTGAAATTGTCTGCAGACAGGGGTCCCATCTTAGAGCAAGATGTCATCATGAGGAATGAGCCTGCGGTTAACGAAAATAAAAGAGTTTTACGCATAATGTTTTAGAAATAAATAATTATAGAGGTGCCGCGAGCGGGACTCGAACCCGCACAGCCATTACTGGCCAAGGGATTTTAAGTCCCTCGTGTCTACCAATTCCACCATTGCGGCTACATGTATATCCGTAAAAGAGCGGCAAACGAGACTCGAACTCGCGACCCCGACCTTGGCAAGGTCGTGCTCTACCAACTGAGCTATTGCCGCATTTAGAAACGGTGCAAAGATAAGCCAAATAATTGATATATGCAAAGGTTTCATCCAAATTTTAGAGTTCTTATGGTATATATTAAGGTTTATTTATAATATATGTGGAGCTCCTGTGTGGCGCTGTGGCGGGCAGGGGCAGAGAGCCGGCCGCGCTGAGCATCGAGGCTTGGCAGAAATGGCGTCGCTACGGCAGCGGCAATGACGGTTGGCGGCGCGCTGAGCATCGCCGTCGGCTCGTGACGGAAGATACGAGTCCTCGTGCCGTAAGATACGTGGGCACGTGACATAAGATACGCGGGCTCGTGACTTATGATACGAGCCGGCCAAGGCCGTGGGCAGCGCAGCGACTGTGGTGGCGGCGAGGCGCTATGGGCTTGCCCCAGTAGCGGGAAGAGTGGTGGCGGCAGTGGGTAGAATGATGCCCGAGGCGGGAAGAGTGGTGCTGACAGCGGGAAGGGTGGTGCCCGAGGCGGAGGTCACGACAGCCAGTGGCGCAGCGTGGCCCAGGGGTGGCGCAGCAGCATGCGCGGGCCCGAATAGCGCATCACTTGTCGCATGAGGCTGCGCATGTCGGGGCGGTAGCAGTGGATGGGGCAGCGGCGGCACGAGCCTTTGCCATTGCCAGACGGACAATGGTCGAGGCGCTGGTGGGCATAGTCTATCAGCGCACGGCAGCGGGGGCAGAGCTGCTCGTGGCCTTCATAATGCAGACAGTAGAGCCTTACCATGAGCTCTACTGTCTGTTTTTCTTGGCTTATCTTGTCCAATGGGGTCTACTTGAGATATTCGCTGAAGTCGGTAAGTCTCATGTCGCCCTTCTTCCTCAGCGTGTCGTGCATGGCGAAGGCGGCGGTCATCGACTGGGGCTCGTGGCCCTTGTCGGCTATGCGCAGATACTCGCGCAGCAGCGGGCGGTAGTCGGGGTGTGCGCAGTGGTTGATGATTTCCTCGGCGCGGCGGCGGGGTCCCTTGCCGCGCAGATCGGCCACGCCCTGTTCGGTCACGATGACGTCTACATCGTGTTCGGTCGAGTCTACGTGGGTGCACATGGGCACGATGGCACTTATCCTGCCTCCCTTGGCTATCGATGGTGTGGTGAATACGCTTATGTATCCGTTGCGCTCGTAGTCGCAGCTACCGCCGATGCCGTTCATGAGTTTGGAGCCGCAGATGTGGCTGGAGTTCTCGTTGCCGTAGAGGTCGCACTCGATGGCGGTGTTGAGGGCTATTACGCCCAGTCGCCTGATGACTTCGGGGCTGTTGGCCACCTCGCTCTGGCGTATGGTGAGGTGCTTGGAGAAGTAGTCCATATTGTCGTAGACCGTGTGCAGACACTCGTTGGTGACGGTCATGGCTGTGGCCGAGGCGTCGATGATTTTGCCTTCGAGCATCCACTTGATGGCGGCGTCCTGTACCACTTCGGAGTAGACATTGAAGCGTGGTATGTGCTCGTTGGCACCGAGGGCTGCCAGCACGGCGTTGCCGGTGGCTCCCACGCCGCTCTGTATGGGCAGGAACTGTGGCGGTATGCGGCCGTGCTTCATGTCGTCGACCAGGAATTCGGCTACATAGTGGCCCATCTTTGAGGTAAACTCGTCGACGTCCTTGAAGGCGCGTGCCTCTTCGGGTATGCAGCTGTCTATGACACCCACTATCTTGTCGACGTCGATGGCCACATAGTCGTGGCCCACGCGGTCGTAAGGCGCGAGCACGGGGATGGGCTTCCGCCCGAATCCGCAGTCGGCTGGCTCGTAGGTGTCGTGGAGGAAACGTGAGTTGGGGTTGTGGAAGGTGTTGTGCTCGAGTATCACGCGCTTGGCGAGTCTCACGGCGGTGGTCACGATGCCGCCTGCCGAGGTGAGGTAGGCGCGGCAGGTGTTGCCCACGATTTCATAGTGAGACACTTCGATGACTGCCCAGTCCATCCCGCCGTAGAAGCCGTGGCGCATGCGCTCTGCCATGTGGCCCAGATGCATGTCTTCGTAGTCAATCTCTTCGAGGTTGACGTGGTTGCGGAAGTCGGCATTGGTAGAGAAGGGTGCCCTGAACTTGATGGCATGGGCGTTGGCCATGTCGCCCTCCACGCTCTGGCACGACGAGGCTCCGGTGAAGATGCCTATGGCAAAGGGGTTGCCGGCCTCGTGCTCATGGATGGCGCGCTGCGACAGTTCGCGGAAGATGGCCTTGGGGTTGCCATTGGGGGTAAATCCGGACAGGGCGAGATTGTCGCCGTCCTTGATCATCGCCGCCGCTTCGGCAGCAGTTATGTGTGAAAGTGTCATTATAATAAGTGCATTAACTTCGCAAAGGTACGCTTTTGTGGGTGGATAATCAAACATTTCTCCCACTTTCTTTGACACTTTGGGCAAAATAGATGGCTTTCGCCCAGAGTCGTCGTCAGTAGACGCGGAGCACGCCGTGGGGCTGGGGAGGGTCGGCGCGGTATTCGGTGAGGTGGTTGCCGGTGTTGTTGGCCACAAAGCCTCCCTGGTTGAGGCGGTACTGGCGGTGGCAGTGGGCGCAGGTGGCTGTGCCCTTGTTGTCTATGCTGAGCGGGTAGGAACGCATGGGCAGCGCGTTGAGGTCAAAGCAGTTGGGGCACTCACCGTCGTAGGCGTAGAAGACGGGTGGGTATTCCATATTGCTGTATCCCACGATGAGGCGGCCGTTCATGCCTATGTGCTCCTGCATCTTCATCCTGTCGTCGATAGCGTTGAAGATGCTGGTACTGGTGAGACCCTGGCTGTTGCTGAACGTGTAGTGCTTGGCGCCGCCCTTGAGGGTGAAGCCGATGATGCAGAACGTGCCGGCGTTGTTGGCGTCCATCGCCGAGGCGAGCACGGCGTTGAGGTGCTTGCTGTTGTCGATGGTCAGATTGCAGTGGTAGCTGCTAAAACGGTTGCCCTCGTCGCCACAGGCCACAAGGACAACCGTCATCACGATTGCTATTATATAATAATGTATATGCTTCATCCTTCCAGGAGTAATCGTTCGGCTTCGGCGACACGCTCGAAGTGGAAGCCGCTGAGCGTATCTTCCATGAGTTGGGTTATCCGGTCGTTGCAGAGATTGCCCATCGAGCCCTCGTGGGTGTGGTGTATGTTGCGGTCGGCGCTGAAAGTGCCCGCCTCGATCTCCAGTCCCACCTTCTTGTAGGCGTCGCGGAAGGGCATGCCTTGGGCTGCCAGCCGGTTGACCTCCTCGACCGAGAACATGGGGTCGTAGATGGCGTTGTCGAGTATATGCTCGTTGACCTCCATGCGGTTGATGATATAGGCGGCCATCTGCAGACAGTCTTTGAGTTCGTCGAATGCGGGGATAAACACCTCCTTGATAATCTGCAGGTCGCGGAAGTAGCCCACAGGCAGATTGTTCATAATCATCATGATCTGCTGCGGCAGGCTCTGCAGCTTGTTGCACTTGGCACGGATTAGCTCAAACACATCCGGATTCTTCTTGTGCGGCATGATGCTCGAGCCTGTGGTACACTCCTTGGGGAGTTTCACGAAGTTGAAGTTCTGGCAGTTGAACATACATGCGTCGAACGCCATCTTGGCCACCGTGCCCGCCACTGTGGCGAGGGCGAAGGCCACGTTGCGCTCCATCTTGCCTCGGCCCATCTGGGCATAGACCACGTTGTAGTCCATCGAGTCAAAACCCAGCAGCCGCGTGGTCATCGAGCGGTCCAGGGGGAATGAAGAGCCATAGCCCGCTGCCGAACCCAATGGGTTGCGGTTAGTCATGCGATAGGCGGCTTGCAGATACAGCATGTCGTCGGCCAGCGACTCGGCGTAGGCTCCAAACCACAGACCGAAGCTCGACGGCATGGCTATCTGCAGATGGGTATAGCCCGGCATCAGCACGTGGCGATACTGGTTGCTCTTCTGTATCAGCTCGTCGAAGAGGCTGTGGGTAAGCTCCACCACGTCCATCAGCTGGTGGCGGGTGAAGAGCTTGAGGTCTACCAGCACCTGGTCGTTGCGCGAGCGGCCCGAGTGTATCTTCTTGCCCATGTCGCCGAGCTTGCGGGTGAGCATCAGCTCCACCTGCGAGTGTACGTCCTCGACGCCGTCTTCGATGACAAACCGGCCCTTGTCGGCCACGTGGTAGATGTGCTTGAGTTCGGCGGTAAGCGCCACGAGCTCGTCGTGGGCGAGCAGACCTATCGACTCCAACATGGCGATGTGGGCCATCGAGCCCAGCACGTCGTACTTGGCGAGATAGAGGTCGAGCTCGCGGTCGCGGCCCACGGTGAAGCGCTCTATCTCCTTGTTTACTTCAAAATCCTTTTCCCAGAGTTTGTTCATTGCGGTCACTTATTCATATCTGATTGCCTGCAGCGCGTCGGCTATCTTCTCGATGCCTTCCTGCAGCGGCTTCTGTACCATTCCCTTGATAAAGGGGTTGAGCTCGGCCTTGATGGTGAGCTTCATCTTGCACGTGGTGTCTGTCACGGGCAGCAGCTGTATCCAGAAGGTGAAGGGCACAGGGCTCTGCTCGGTCTCAAACTTGATGGTCTTGGGCTCTTCGCGCTCGATGATGTGCAGTCTTATCTCGCCCACCATAGGCGCCTTGACGGCTATGTGGTCGGCGTCGAAGGAGAAGTCTTCGAGCTTGTCTTGGGGGATGCGGTCGCGTATGCGCTCGAGGTTGGACAGGTCGCTCAGGGCGTCGTATACCTTCTGCTGGGCATAAGGTATCTCGCGTATGCTGCTTTCAAATTTGCTGCTCATAGGTCTTGATGTGATTATGGGCGGCTATACCTGATAGTGGGCGGGGTCTTTGCGCCAGCGGTGCAGCAGCTCTACGTCGCTGTCCTGGATGTATCCTGTCTCGAGGGCACGCTCCACCACGTGCTCGTAGTCGGTGAGGGTGATGAGCTTGACACCAGCCTGGGCGAAGGCTTCCTCGGCTACGGCGAAGCCATAGGTGTATGAGGCTACCATGCCTACTACCTCAAATCCGGCCTGTCGCAGTGCTTCTACTGCCTTGAGCGAGCTGCCTCCGGTAGAGATGAGGTCTTCTACGACCACCACCTTGGCACCTACGGGCAGTTCGCCCTCAATGAGGTTGCCCATGCCGTGGTCCTTGGCCTTGGAGCGCACGTAGCAGAAAGGCATGTTGAGCTCGTCGGCTACCATGGCGCCCTGGGCGATGGCTCCTGTGGCCACGCCAGCCACTGCTGTGGCTTGGGGGAAATGGGCGAGGATGGCGTGGGCCAGCTCGAGTTTTACATAGCTGCGCACGTCGGTAAACGACAGTGTCTTGCGGTTGTCACAGTAGAAGGGTGATTTCCATCCCGATGCCCATGTGAACGGGTTCTGTGGCTGCAACTTGATGGCTTTAATCTCCAAGAGTTTGGAAGCGAAGTCTTTCTTTATAGTGTCCATGATTGTGTATGTGATTGATGTTATTGTATTACTTACGGCCGAAATCGGCAGGAATGTCGCCCCACTTGCGGGTCTCCCACTGCATGATGGGCACGGTGACGGTGTGGGTGCGGAGCCAGTTCTCGGCACGCTGGATGATGCGGTAGAGCCCCTCGGTCTGCGCGTTGCGCTCGAGCTTGGTCTTGCACTGCTTCTTGCGCACCCAGAGTATGGCGTTGTAGGAGTCGCTGTAGATTACCCTGTCGCGGATGCCCCGCTGCTCCATCAGCGCCAGGGCGTGTACGATGGCGAGAAACTCTCCGATGTTGTTGGTGCCGTGCATGGGACCGAAGTGGAACACCTGGGCGCCTGTGGCGAGGTCGATGGCCTGGTACTCCATGGGTCCGGGGTTGCCCGAGCAGGCGGCGTCTACCGCCCACGCGTTGGCCACCACTTCGGGCGGAAGCGGCAGCACCGTGTCGTGGCGCCAGTCGGGTGGGTTGGTTACTGCGGTCATAGCCGGCGGTGATATCTGTTTACATGCGCTCGGGCACTTCGATGCCCAGCAGCGCCATACCGTTCTTGAGTATCTTGGCCACGTTGGCAGCGAGCACCAGACGGGCGCTCTTCTGCTCGGCGGTATCGGCATTGAGGATGCTGTAGTCGTGGTAGAACTGGTTGAACTCCTTGGTCAGCTCATAACAGTAGTTGGCTATACCTGCGGGGTTGTAGTTGTTGCCTGCGTCGGCGACAGCCACACCGAAGTCGTTCATCTTCTGCACCAGCTCTATCTCCTTGGCGTTGAGCTCGGTGTCGGCGTCGAGGGCTGCGGGCAGCGCGATACCCTCGGCCTGGGCGCGGCGCATGATGCTGCGTATACGGGCATAGGTGTACTGGATGAAGGGGCCGGTATTGCCGTTGAAGTCAATACTCTCTTCGGGGTTGAAGAGCATATTCTTGCGGGCGTCGACTTTGAGGATGAAGTACTTGAGCGCACCCATGCCCACGATGCGGGCTATCTCCTGGCGCTCCTCTTCGGTCATGTCCTTAAACTTGCCCAGCTCGTCGCTGGTCTGGCGTGCGTCCTTAATCATCTCGGCCACCAGGTCGTCGGCATCGACCACCGTTCCCTCGCGGCTCTTCATCTTGCCGTTGGGCAGCTCTACCATGCCGTAAGAGAAGTGTACGAGGTCCTTGCCCCACTTGAAGCCCAGGCGGTCGAGCAGCAGCGAGAGCACCTGGAAGTGATAGTTCTGCTCGTTGCCCACCACGTAGATCATCTTGTCGATGGGGAAGTCATTGAAGCGCATTTCGGCTGTACCGATGTCCTGGGTCATGTAGACGCTGGTGCCGTCGGAGCGGAGCAGCAGCTTCTGGTCCAGGCCGTCCTGGGTGAGGTCGGCCCACACGCTGCCGTCGTCCTTGCGGAAGAAGAGGCCCTTGGCCAGACCTTCCTCCACCTTCTTCTTGCCCACGAGATAAGTGTTGGACTCGTAGTATATCTTGTCAAAGCCCACGCCCAGTGCCTTGTAGGTCTCGTCGAAACCGGCATAGACCCAGTCGTTCATCTTCTGCCACAGGCTGCGCACCTCGGCGTCGCCCTGTTCCCACTTCACGAGCATCTCGTGGGCTTCCTTGATGAGGGGAGCCTCGGCCTTGGCCTTCTCGGTGGCTGCCTCGTCGTCCATGCCCTCTGCCAGATACTGTGCCTTGAGCTGGGCCACCTCCTCACGGTAGTGCTTGTCGAAGGCCACGTAGTAGTCGCCTATCAGATGGTCGCCCTTCTTGCCGCTGGTCTCCGGCGTCTCGCCGTTGCCCCACTTGAGCCATGCCAGCATGCTCTTGCAGATGTGTATACCGCGGTCGTTTACGATATTGGTCTTCACCACGCGGTTGCCGTTGGCTTCCATAATCTGTGCCAGTGACCATCCCAGCAGGTTATTGCGCACATGGCCCAGGTGGAGAGGCTTGTTGGTATTGGGCGAAGAGTACTCTATCATCACCAGAGGCGACTTCTCGGTCACGGGCTTTTCGCCGAAACGCTCGTCGCCATTGATATCATTGAGCAGAGCCACCCAAGCCTTGGGGGCTACCACCAGGTTGAGGAAACCCTTTACCACGTTGAAACGCGCCACGTCGTCACAGTGGGCAACCAGATATTCGCCTATCTCCTGCGCAGTGTCTTCGGGCTTCTTCTTCGACAGCTTCAGAAAGGGAAAGACCACCAGTGTGAGGTGTCCCTCAAAGTTGGCCTTGGTTTTCTGCAACTGTATCATCGTCTCGGGTACGTCCTGTCCGTAAAGGGCATTGATGGCAGCCTTTACCGACTCGTTTATGCGGTTCTCTATCTTCATGATGTGGATAAATATAGTAATTACATTATTAATAATGGTGCAAAAGTACAAATAAATATCGACACTTGGAGCATAAGAGTCTATAAATCACACATATTTTTGGCTTTCCGAGGCGGCGGGAGCGTCCGTTGCGCCCACCCCGACCTTGCATCGGCTACGGTTGAAGGCACCCCCCGCCGCCACCGAGCCCCCTTCAGACCCCCGCCCGCCGCAGACGGCGCCCATGGCCGTCATCCTCGTTTCCAGGCGGTTGCCTCTTATCCTCTCCTCTGCTGCCGATATCCTATCAGTCATCACCTATAGACTGGTTGCAAACTGTGAAATGTAAAAATCGGGCTCTGAAATCATGCTATACAGCCACGCATCCACTATTTCCCACCACGCAATGACTGCCATGGTCATCTCTCTGCATTTTGTGCCGGATACGCTGCCCATAGCCATAGTCGCCCTCTCCGCCAGCCTGCCCTCCGCCATCCCGTCTGTTCGTGCCGGCACAAAATATGTGGTGACGGTGTGCGTTTTTTCGGTCATCATTCTGCCCGAATTGATTTTTTGTTGTACATTTGTACACCAAACAGTGATTATGACGCCATTATATCCCCGCCTCTTTGCCCTGCGCGACCGGCAGTATGCCGAGTTTCAGGCGCGGCTGGTACCCGGTGTTGCTCCCGACAGCATCATCGGCATACGGGTGCCCTTGCTGCGCGCCTTTGCCAAGGACTTTGCCCGCGAGGCCGACTGCAGCCGCTTCCTCAGCCTGCTGCCCCATCGCTATTACGACGAGAACATGCTGCATGCGCTGCTTCTGTCGCAGTTGAAGGACATGGACGAGTGTGTGGCGAGGGTCGAAGAGTTTCTGCCCTATGTAGACAACTGGGCGGTGTGCGACATCATGTCGCCCAAGGTCTTCGGCCGTCATCCCGCGAGGCTGATGGACAAGGCCGTGGAGTGGAGCCGCTCGCCACATGTCTACACCTGCCGCTTCGGGCTGGCGATGCTGATGACCCACTTCCTCGACAGCCGTTTCAGCCCATCGGTGCTCGACACCGCCGCCGCCGTGGAGAGCGACGAGTATTACGTGAGGATGATGGTGGCATGGTTTTTTGCCACGGCGCTTGCCAAGCAGTGGGATGCCGCCATCCCCTATCTGCAGCAGCGCAGGCTCGGCGTCTGGGTACACAACAAGACCATCCAGAAAGCCTGTGAGAGCTACCGTATCACTGCCGGGCAGAAGGCTGTGCTCAGAACAATGAAAATCACCAAAGCCCATGACCACAAGTAGCGACATATCCCCCGTGGTGGGTAGGCTCGTCGAGCTTACTCCCGATGCCGAAGCCGACATCTCGCGGCTTCTGGCCCAACTCACCGATGAGGCTTCGGCCGACTCTGCCCGTATCTCCGAGATGCTTGCCTTGCCCCACTGCCATCTGCTGGTGGCTCGCGCCGGAGAGCGCATCGTGGGTATGGCGTCGGTGTGTATCTACACCATCCCCACGGGCCGCCGTGCCTGGATAGAGGATGTGGTGGTCGATGCCCGATGGCGTGGCCGCGGCATAGCCACACGCCTGGTGGAGAGCGCCATAGATCAGGCGCGGAGGGTGTCGCCCTGCACGGTGATGCTCACCTCGCGCCCCTCGCGCGTGGCTGCCAACAGGCTCTACCGCCACATGGGCTTCGGCAGCAAGGAGACCAATGTGTATAAAATAGAGGTATAGGCTGTGCCCAGAGAGCCACAACAGCAGCACGGCGGGAGCAGAAAAGTGGGCCGAGGGTGCCGCATCATGCACCGTCGCCACGGCGATGACGGTCGCAGAGAGTCTCTGCCGGGCGTCGTCACAACCTAAGACATGACAATGATGAACAAGACTATCGTGACCCTTATCCTTGCCGTCGCATACTGCGTCGGCGCGCAGCCCCAGAGCTTTGGCGGCTGTTTTACCACCGAGGGGCAGTACGCCGTGAGGGGCTCTGCCAACTGGGTCAACCTCCTCAGACTCGATTTCAGCATGCCGCTGGCCCACGGAGCCGGTTCGATCGAGGCTGCCACCATCCATGCGTTCAAGACCCATGACCCCATCGTCGGCGACTGGCAGACCTTCTCCAATATCGAGACCTCCAATCTCGCCGCAGCCATCGCCGTGCTGGGCTACAGGCACGCGTGGCGCAATGCGAGTCTCTTCGTCGGCGTGCGCAATGTCAACGAAGACTTCTTCACCTCTCCCCTTACATCGCTCTTCACCAACAGCTCGTGCGGCCTCTTCCCCACCATCGCGGCGAGCTATCCTATAGCCAACTATCCCTTCTCTGGCCTCACGCTGTATATGGATGTGGGCAGAGCGGGGTGGTTGTTTCGCAACAGCGTGTACAATGGCGTGGGCCACAATGGCTGGAACCGTCACGACAACCCTTTCCGCCTCAGTCCTGCCCACGATGGCGTCTTCAATATTTCCCAACTGGAGTATGCCTGGCGTGGCGGCCGCTATTATGTGGGCGCTGCCGTCCACACCCGCCGCTTTCCCGTCGACGACGAGGGAGCTATAGCCGATGCCGACGGTTCGCGCAGCGGGGTGAGCTGTGCCTGGTGGGCTTATGGCGAGCAGTCGCTGTGGCGTGAGGGCGGTGGCGATGTCTCCTGCATGGTCCAGCTCTCTGCCAACACCCGTAAGTCCAGCGGTTGCTACCGTTACGGCGAGGTGGGATGTGTCTACACCGACAGCAGCAGCGCCTGCGGACTTTCTGCGCAGTATGCCCGCTTCCATCAGGGTCGCGAGTATTCGGTCGAGGCCACTTGGCGCCGACACATTGACCATCACATCGATGTGCAGCCCGCCCTGCAGTATATCACCAACGACGAGGGCGACCACCTGGTGCTCTCCGCCCGCCTCTACATCAGGTTCTGATGCGGTGGGAGCGCCCCCCGGATGTTTACCAGCCACTTTGGCGGTTATATCATCGTCTCGGAGGCCAAAAAGAGCCAACTCCACGACTTTCAGCAGTTTTTGTCAAGTAACGGAGTGTCTCTGCATAAAAAATAAGTGAACTTATTTTGTTCTGCCCTCGACTTTCAGTAACTTTGCAACCATGAATGCAAAATTATCTGATTTTGAGATTATGGCACCTGTCGGCTCGCGTGAAAGTTTGGTCGCAGCCATACAAGCCGGAGCCAACTCGGTGTATTTCGGCATAGGACAGTTGAACATGCGGTCCCACTCTGCCAATCATTTCACCATAGATGACCTGCGCGACATCGCATCTACGTGCAACAGCCATGGCATCAAGACCTATCTTACCGTCAATACCATCATCTACGACGGCGATATAGACACGATGCACGAGATAGTCGACGCCGCCAAGGAAGCCCACATCTCGGCGGTGATAGCCTCAGATGTGGCGGTGATGACCTATTGCAACCGCATCGGCGTAGAGGTGCATCTCTCCACCCAGCTCAATATCTCCAACATCGAGGCGCTGCGTTTCTATGCCCAGTTTGCCGATGTCGTGGTGCTTGCCCGCGAACTCAATATGGACCAGGTGGTAGCCATCTATCGCCAGATAGAAGAGCAGCACATCTGCGGACCCAAGGGCGAGCTCATACGCATCGAGATGTTCTGCCACGGCGCCCTCTGCATGGCTGTCAGCGGCAAGTGCTACATGAGTCTGCACAACGCCAACCGCTCTGCCAACCGTGGCGAGTGTGTACAGATATGCCGCCGTTCGTATACAGTCACTGACAACGAGACCGGCAACCAGCTCGAGATAGACAACAAGTACATCATGAGCCCCAAGGACCTCAAGACCATACGCTTCATCGACCGCATGATGGAGAGCGGAGTGAGAGTGTTCAAGATTGAGGGCCGAGCCCGTGGCCCAGAGTATGTCTACACCGTGGTGAGCTGCTACCGCGAGGCCATCGGCAGCGTGATAGACGGCACCTTCACCGAGGAGCGCAAGGATGGCTGGGACGAGCGTCTCGCCACCGTCTTCAACCGTGGCTTCTGGGACGGATACTACCAGGGACAGACTCTGGGAGAGTGGAATAAGCACTACGGTTCGGCTGCTACCGAGAAGAAGGTGCTCGTGGGCAAGGTGATGAAGTATTTCTCCAAGCTCAGCGTGGCCGAAGTGGCTGTCGAGGCGACCACCTTCGACCGTGGCGACCGTCTGCTCATCACCGGTCCCACCACTGGTGTGATGTATCTCGACGCTACAGAGATACGCTACGACCTCCACCCGGTAGATACTGCCCAGCAGGGATGGCGCGTGTCTATCCCCGTGAGCGGCAAGGTGCGCCCCAACGACAAGCTGTTCAAGCTCGTCACCGTAAACGAAATCAAGGAAATAAAATAAGACATGACCATCAACCAACAACAAGATGCCATCATCGACGAGTTTGTCGATATGGACGACTGGATGGACCGCTACCAGCTGCTCATCGATATGGGCAACGAACTGGATGCGCTCGACGAACAGTATAAGACCCCCCAGAACCTGATAGACGGATGCCAGAGCCGTGTATGGGTGCAGTGCGACTACCGCGATGGCCGCCTCTATCTCTCTGCCGATAGCGACGCCCTTATCGTCAAGGGTATCATCGCTCTTCTGGTGCAGGTGCTCAGCGGCCATACCCCTCAGGAAATTCTTGATACCGACCTCTACTTTATAGACCGCATCGGTCTGCGCGAACACCTGTCGCCCACGCGCAGCAATGGTCTGCTGGCTATGGTCAAGCAGATTAAGGCTTACGCACTGGCCTACAAGACCAAGGAAGGATGACACACCGACTGACAGCCATCGTCGTCGGCATCGTGTGCAGCCTCTCGGCTTGGGCGCAGAGCGCCGACGAGCGTGCCGCAGCCTGTATAGGCGAGAGCCGGTGGTTCGACCTGCATGATGTCTATGCCGCCGACAGCGCGCAGATGTCGCCTTTCATCCGCCAGTTTGCCCGCACCATGGTCAACCAGATGTTCAACCGTCCGCAGCAGGCCTGCGACGACATCCTCACCCTGGTGCGCGGCTATCAGCAGCAGATGGGTGGCACCAACGCCTGTTCGATGCTGCTCTTGCTCGCCGACAACTACAGCCGCATGGGCGACAATGCACGTGCAGCAGCCACCGTCAGGAGTCTGGCAGACCAGATGGAAGGCAAGGCAGACAGCGCCACCGTAGCCCAGATGCGCGGCAAGGAGCGGCTCTACTCTGCGCTCTCTGCACTGCGTGTCAACGAGACCGACACCGCCAGCCACACGCTGCCCTTCACCTATACCGAGCTCGGCGACACCGCCCAGCAGCTCATGGTGGTCGGCGGCAGCGTCAACGGGCGCAAGGCGGGGCTGATATTCGATACCGGCGCAGCCTACAATGTCATCACCCCCGAGATGGCGCGCCGCTACCGGCTGCGCATCATCGACGCCGACATCCAGGTGAGCGGCACGCGACTCATGGGCGGCAAGATGGCTGTGGCCGACGTGCTCACCATCGGCTCGCTCACCGTGCGCAATGTGGTCTTTGCCGTGCTCGACATGACTGCCGGCAACGAGCGCGCCCGCCGTACCGCACAGCAGATTTCGCTCATCATAGGTCAGCCGCTGCTGCAACTCTTTGGCAGCTACACCATAGACTTTGCCTCACAGCAGATACACCTCACGCATCAGAGCCATCGCTCTGGCGCAGCCCCCAACCTCTTCTTCAACAAGGTGCCTTATGTCGCCGTCACCCGCGACAGCCTGCGCATGGCTATGGCTTTAGACACCGGCGCCGCGACCAGTTCGCTCGACAACGCCTACTACAAGGCGTTCGCCGCCGACGTGGCGCGCGAGGGCAAGTGGGAGCTGGCGGCGACCATGGGCGTCGGGGGCATCAGCTACAACAGCGTCTTCCGCATGCCAGCCGTCGCCCTCAGCATCGGCGACACCCCCTTCACCCTTCACCGTGTGGCGGTGACGGCGCTCTCGCCCCACAACCGTCTTACCCAGGGCTACGGCCGTCTGGGCATCGACTTCATGCGCCAGTGGAGCAGCGTGACCGTCGACAATGTCAACATGACCATCCATTTACAGCACTAACAGCAAGACAATGAGAAAACTACGCACCATAGAGATGGACCGCCTCACGGTCCAGGAGTTCAAACAGGCCGACAAACTGCCCGTTGTGGTGGTCCTCGACAATGTCCGCTCCCTTTACAATGTGGGTTCCGTCTTCCGCAGTTGCGATGCCTTCCGTGTCGAGGCAGTCTACCTCTGCGGCATCACCGCCTGTCCGCCCAACAACGAGATACACAAGACCGCACTGGGTGGCGAGGAGAGTGTAGACTGGCGCTACTTCAGCCGTACCGAAGACGCCGTGGCAGACCTTCATGCGCGCGGATATTATATATATAGTATAGAGCAGGTAGAGCACTCCACCAAGCTCCAACGGCTGGACCTCGCCGCCCACAGCCATCCCGGCTACGCCGTAGTCTTCGGCAACGAGGTCAAGGGAGTGCAGCAGCAGATAGTAGACATGAGCGATGGCTGCCTGGAGATACCCCAGCTGGGCACCAAGCACTCGCTCAACGTGAGCGTCACCGCAGGCATAGTGGTGTGGGAGTTCGCCCGCCAGCTAATCTTGGGTTGAGCAAAGCTCGCCGGACTTCCCACGAAGTCCGGCGAGCTTTTTTTAGCCCCTTTCCCTGCTGTCGGCGACGGTGCAGGAGCGGGCGGTGGCGAGGGCGATGCTGTCCTCACTCCGTGTAGTGGCATTGGCGGGTAGGGTGGTGAGATAGAGGGGCGGTATGGTCACTCCGTTTGTCCGTGCAGCCCATGGCAGCCGCCCCGCAGCCACAGATGGCGGCTCGTGACGGAAGTCACGTGGCCACGTATCGTACAAAACGTGACCACGTGTCAAATGTCACGAGCTCACGTATAAAATGATACGAGCCCGCCAATGCCATCCCCGCGCCCGCCAATGTAAGCCCCGAGGCAGTATTAGCCAAGGGGCGGGAACTCATGTAAACGGTGAAAATCTTGTCATTCATTAAGAGGTGCGGGGAGAGGCGCATTGGAGTTTCCAGGGTATCATGGTAGGACGCGAGAATAATACAAAAAGTTTTGCTCCTTTTCAGGGCTATGCCCTATGCGTCTGCGTGTGGTGGCAGATATTCCCGAGAGCCCGCTCTCGGATATCTGCCAACACCCACCGCCGCGCCTGCCCATTGGCAGGCTGAAAAGGAGTAAAATCAAAAAGCCGCCGTTGGCGGTAAAAAAACCGGCTGTTCGCCGGAACAAAAAGAGTTGTTGTGGGAAGCCCCTCCCCAGCAACCCGAAGCCCCTCCCCAGCCCTCCCCAAGGGGCGGGAGTCCCTACTTGCTGTGTTTGAGGGCGTTTGAGTGGCGCTCCTTCCCCCTTGGGGAAGGCTGGGATGGGGCTTCTATTGGCTGGTACGCACCCCCGGCAACTCTGTAGGAGTTGCGATTACATAGCCCAGGGTAGCGGGCATGGCCCGCTACCCTGGGTAATGCCCCCACTAATATTGCTACTCTGTAAGAGTTGCGCTTAGCCGTAGGCGTTATACTCAGTTGGATAATTCCCCTACATATAGGTGGCGATGGGTTTGCGTTGGGGTAACGCCTTCGGCTAATCGCAATACTTACAGCATTGCTATCTCTTTTTATGTCCTAACCCAGGGTAGAGGTGCTTCGCCCCTCAACCCTGGGCTATGAAATCGCAACTCCTACAGAGTTGCTGCTGCTGATGTCCTCTCAAATGGGCCCTATCTCGAATTCCCTATCCGCAGCAGCAGGTCGTTGGGATAGATGTAGCTCTGCTGGCGGAGGCTTGAGAAGACGGGGCAGGAGTTGGCTTCGAAGACCGTTACGACCATCTCTGTGCAGTAGAGGGCGTCGGGGGTGGTGTGGTCGAAGTCGAAATCGAACTTCACGCCACGTGCCACGAGCGAGTCTACCGTCTGCCTGATGCCCTCTGCACTCACGGGGCATGGGGGCTTGACGGCGTAGATGCAGTAGGAACCATTGTTGCGCAGATACTCCTCGGGCGTCTCGACCACTATCTTCCCCGCTGCCGTCGAGGCATGGGCGAGCCTTACACCACGGGCATCTCTGACGACTATCCCGCAATGCGAGGGAGTGGAGTCGGTAACCTCCCACGATGACGTGCCCGAGAGCGCGCGTACGGCTACCGATTCCCACGAGTCGCCCACACTGAAAAAGATGTCGCCCGTATCAAACGAGGTCGTATCGGGCATCAGGTATGGCGGGCGGTTGACCAGGCACACGCCAACCCAGCCTGCGACGAGTAGTAAAAACAAGGCGCATCCCCATCCCATGAGACCGAGGAAGCGCCTGTCTGATAGTATCATTCCGCAAGGTTAGTTGTTTGTCAATTTCTCGATATTGCATACGGCTATGCCGATGACTCCTGCGAGCATGTAGAGCCAGCTGGCCCAGGCGAGCTTAAACCCCGAGGGCAGCACGTGGGCAAAGAAGAGGCAGAGGACGATGGATATGCCGAAGAAGAAGGATGCGGGTATGCGGCTCATCTTCGCCGTGAGCTTCAGGTTGGTCGACTCGTCGAGGACCACCAGCATGGGCGCCAGGAGGATGAGGGCGGAGAGGAAGCGGGAGAATCCCAGTCCGTCGCCCTCGAAGAGTATCTTCAGTCCGCATACTTTGGTTTTGCCCGCCACATCTACTGCCGAGCAGAAGCCGAAGAGGATGAACATGATGATGGCGATGGCGATGATGAGGGATGCCTTGTATTGCTTGGTGAATTTGACCAGATTGTCCATAATATATATTATTAATGTGTAACACTGTGGCGGGAGGGGTGGGCCTATTCCCGCCGTTGACAACTCTTTATTGGCGCATCACCTCGAGCTTGAAGGTCTTGGCATCGCGGCATCCTTTCTTGATGGCGGCACTACCGAAGTGGATTTTGCTGAACTTGACAGGTGTGCCTGCCTTGACGAGCGAGCATCCGTCGGCCTTCTCGACCTCGATGCTGCCCACAGAGACCTTGTAGACCTGCTTCCCTTCGGCGTCGTAGCCTACGAGATATACCTGCTCGTTGCCGAGGACGTACTTGAGGTCGGTCTTGATGTCAGAGGCAGCCACGGCTTCGCCGTTGACCTGGAACGACGGCTCGAGGTCTGACTTGCTGAAGAAGTCGGTAAACTCGAGCGACAGCGGGGTGGTCACGTCGAACCCACATTCGTCCAGCTTGATGGGCTTGCCGTTGAGCGCCTTTGCGCTTTCCTCTATCTTGACCTTCCAGGTCTCCGTCATCTTCTCAGACTTCTCGATGAGGGCTTTCTTCTCGGCTTCGGTCTTGATGTCTTTGGCTTGTTCCCTCAGTTGCTCCTTCTCCTTTACAAACTGTTCGTACCTGTCGGGGAGCTCACCATACAGGCTGTTGTCTTCTGAGCCGCTTCCCGAACATGCAGACAGGAAGGGCATGCACATGGCGATGAGAGCCATAGTTTTAAGTTTCTTCATAGGTGTTGAGTCTGTTTAGTTATTTATGTGATGTGTAATGGTTGTCGTAAGCGGCGTAGTCTCTACGGTTGCAAAGATAAGCTATGGCGGAGCAAAGACAGTTAACAATCTCTCAATTTATCGTTCACAAAGGATAAACTGAGGTAACAATGCGTAAAAAAATAATTAACAATTTCACAAAGGGCTGATGCTCAGTTGCATCCGTCCTTGCGATATCGGGTGGGTGAAATGCCTTTGAGCTTGGAGAAAACTCGGATAAACGATTGTGAGCTGTTGAAGCCCGAGAGCTCGGCTATCTTCATGATGTTGGCATCGGAGCCGTCGAGCAGGGTACACGCGTACTCGATGCGGGCGCGGTTGACATAGTCATAGAAGCTGCACTCTTCTTCCTTGTTGAAGAACTCGCTGACATAGGTGCGGTTGGTGCCTATGGCGGTGGCTATGTCTGACACCTTGAGATTGGGGTTGAGGAAAATCTGGTCCTTGTCGAAGAGCAGGCTGATGCGCCTGCCTATCTCGGACATCTCGGTCTCGGTGGCGTCGGCGGCGGGCGTGGGGTCGGTGTCCATACCGTCGTAGAGCTCGTCGAGCACCGACTCGTGCTTATACATATTATAAGCTATAAACATCCATAGCACCAGCGAAGAGCTCATATAGAGTATCTCAAACGAATAGCCCGCATGCAGACTGTCGGCTATCCAGAGCGCCAGCATGAGCACAAAGGAGAGGAAGATGGCGCGCAGCCAGTTGAGGTTGATGTTCTCGGTGTAGGAGAAGCGTCGCTTCAGCTCTCTATGGTATCTGGGGATGGCGAAAGCAGCCCAGATGGTATAGCAGAGACCATAGACAAGGGCCTCGAGTATCTCGGCATAGTAGTAGATGATGTCGCGGGTGATGAAGAACAGGACAAAAGGCACGATGAACAGCAGCTCGTGGATGATGATGGTGCGCCGGGTGAGGCTGGCGGGGCTGCACAGCTCGATGAGGGTGAAGGCATAGAGCGGGATGGCTATCACATCAGACGAGGTGATAATCATCCAGTCGGTCTCGTCGAGCTCGGCTATGGGCTTGATGAAGAGGAGGTCCTTGAGGCACTGCATGCCGATGACCAGCATCAAGACGGTGACCAGTCTTGACAACAACTCCTTGTCCTTGCGGTAGAAGAGCCACGCCATCATGAAGTAGAACATGACGCAGAGGCCGTAGATGAAATATATGGCGTACAGCATTAGGTCTATAATTAGTAGGTGATAATCTCTCTGCGCCTCGGACCGGGGCAAGTCTATGGGCGCTGACCGCAAAAATACAAATAAAAATCGAGCCGTCCATTCCTTTTGTCCGATTATTTGTCGGCGGCGGTGCATTTTCCTCTTCCGCCGCGACGGGGCGGGTGGTTACTTTTTCATTCGTTTGTTACTCTGTATAAGCAATTATTTGTAATTTTGCAGCGTATATGACGCAGATATCATCCATACAGGCTCTGGAGCAGCAACGCGTGCTGCTCAGGCTGGAATATGAAACGGAGAAAGAGGAATTTCGCCAGCAGACCGAGGAACGCGGTGTGGCGCGACTGGTGAAGCGTGGCGACGTGTGGCTGCCGCTGCGCGTCGGCAACACCTTTTACAATTCCCTCAACCAACTGGCTGTCGAGGTCTTCCGCACCGACAACCAGGATATCGAGCACAACTTTGAGTATGGCCGCCCCGTCACCTTCTTCCGCATGGTGCCCGACGAGCATCATCCCCGTGAGCACCGTCTGCATTACTTTGACTTCACCGGCGTGGTGAGCTATGTCGACGGCGACCGCATGGTCGTCACCCTGCCCGACAACGGACGGGTGGGCGCCCTGTCGGCTTGCAGCGACAAGGTGGGTGTGCAGCTCTACTTCGACGAGACCAGCTACCGGCTTATGGCCGATGCCCTGGACCGCGTCGTCCATGCCCGCGGCAACCGTCTGGCCTATCTGCGCGACCTCTTCTACAGCCATGCCGCTCCGGCGCGCTTCACCTTCGACGACATCAAGCTGCCCTGGCTCAACGCCACCCAGCAGCACGCCGTCAACGAGGTGCTCAGGGCCAAGGACGTGATGGTGGTGCACGGCCCTCCCGGTACGGGCAAGACCACCACCCTGGTTGAGGCCATCTATGAAGTGCTGCGCCGCGAGAGTCAGGTGCTGGTGTGTGCGCAGAGCAATATGGCTGTCGACTGGATTTCCGAGAAGCTCGTGGACCGTGGCGTCAACGTGCTGCGCATAGGCAATCCCACCCGCGTCAACGACAAGATGCTCGCCTTCACCTATGAGCGCCGCTTCGAGTCGCACCCCGACTATCCGCAGCTCTGGGCTATACGCAAGGCCATCCGCGAACTGCGCCGGCAGCGCCGCCACACCGAGAGCTTCCATCAGAAGATGGACCGGCTGCGTGAGCGTGCCGTCGAGATAGAGATGCGCATCAACGGGCAGCTCTTCGGCGAAGCCCGCGTGATAGCCTCTACCCTCACCGGTGCTGCCAACCGCATCCTGGAGGGTCAGAAGTTTGGCACCCTGTTCATCGACGAGGCTGCCCAAGCCCTCGAAGCCGCCTGCTGGATACCCGCCCGCCGTGTGCAGCGCATCGTCTTTGCCGGCGACCACTGCCAGCTGCCTCCCACGGTGAAGAGTCTGGCTGCCATGCAAGGCGGACTCGGTGTGACGCTCATGGAGCGCATCGTGGGCAATCATCCCGAGGCTGTCACCCTGCTGCAGACCCAGTATCGCATGAACGAGCAGATTATGCGCTTCTCCAGCGACTGGTTCTATAAGGGCCGCGTGGAGTCGGCGCCCGATGTGCGCTTCCGAGGCATCCTCGACTACGACAACCCCATCGAGTGGATTGTGCCCGACACCGCCATCGACGGCGAAGATGCCGACACTGCCTTCCGCGAGCAGTTTGTGGGTGACAACTTCGGTCGCATCAACAAGGGCGAGGCACGCTATACTCTCGACACGCTCCAGGCCTACTTTGACAAGATAGGGCGCCAGCGTGTGCTCGACGAGCGCATCGACGTAGGCATCATCTCGCCCTACCGCGCCCAAGTCCAGTATCTGCGCCAGCTCATCCGTCGTCGCGAGTCGTTCAGACCCTTCCGCCACCTCATCAGTGTCAACACAGTCGATGGCTTCCAGGGTCAGGAACGCGACATCATCCTCATCTCGCTCGTACGCTCCAACGACAGCGGTCAAATCGGCTTTCTGCGCGACCTGCGCCGCATGAATGTCGCCATCACCCGTGCCCGTATGAAGCTCATCATCCTGGGCAACGCCGACACCATGACCCGCCACCCCTTCTACCGTCAGCTCTGGGACTATATACAGACCATCAACCACGACAACCAATCATGATACAAAAGGACTATTATCTGCGAATGATAGAAGAATTTGGCCGCGCGTTGGCCAACTTCATGGAGCGGCGTCATGACGCTGCGCGCCGCGACCGTGAGATGGCCGACCTCTACCGTCAGTATGTGGGCGACTACACCCTGGTGCGCAACCTCTCGCTCGAGGAGACTATGGTCTATGCCCACGACCAGTGGGCTGATGACGAGCGTATCGGCAGACTTGGCATGCTTGCCGAGCTGCTTTATGCCGAGGCCACCTACTGTGCTGTCCCGATCAGTACGCTGCTCTACGACAAGGCCTACCGGCTCTATGACTATGTAGAGACTCATGGCGATACCTACTCGATAGACCGCCATAACAAGATGGAGGCCATTCGCCGTATCTTAAAGGACAAAGGATAACAACAATATGGGTAATACCACCGACATGACCGTAGGGTCTCCTACGCAAGGCATACTCCGCTTTGCGTTACCACTTATTCTGGGATACATACTCCAGCAGATGTATCTCGTAATCGACGCTGCCATCGTGGGGCGGTGGGTCGGCGTGGAAGCGCTTGCCGCCATTGGCGCCAGCTCGTCCATCACCTTTCTTATCATGGGCTTCTGCAACGGCTCGTGCGCGGGATTTGCCATCCCCGTGGCGCAGACCTTCGGTGCGCACGACTACTCCAAGATGCGCGCCTATGTGGCCCACTCGCTGCGCATAGGAGCCGTCATCGCCGTGATACTCACCGTGCTCACCGCGGTTTTCTGCGCCCGCATCCTGCGGGTGGTCAACACCCCCGACGACATCTTCCATGATGCCTACATCTTCCTGCTGCTCACGTTTCTCACCATTCCCTTCACCATAGCCTACAATCTCCTCTCGGGATTTATCCGTGCCTTGGGCAACTCCCGTCAGCCCTTCTACTTCCTCATCGTCTCGTCGATGGTCAATATCGTGCTCGATGTGATACTTATCCTCGGTATGGGCATGGGCGTCGAGGGCGCCGGCATCGCTACGATGCTCTCCCAGGCGCTGGCTGCCGTGCTCTGCTGGGTTTACATCCACCGCACGCTGAAGATGCTTATCCCCCACGGCGACGAGTGGACCTATCACGACAGCATGACCGGACATCTGCTCAACAGCGGTATCCCCATGGGACTGCAGTTCTCCATCACCGGCATAGGCATCATCATGCTCCAGAGCGCCAACAACGCCCTGGGCACCACCTATGTGGCAGCCTTCACCGCGTCTATGCGCATCAAGTATCTCTTCACCTGTGTCTACGAGAACATCGGCGTGGCTATGGCTACCTATTGCGGCCAGAATGTGGGAGCCCGACAGATAGGGCGCATAGCCCGCGGCGTGCGCTCTGCCATGGCCATCATGGCGGTCTATACCGTCTTCACCCTGGCGGTCATCTACCCCTTTGCCGACCAGCTTATGATGCTCTTCGTAGACAGTGGGCAGAGCGAGATAGTGGCTCTGGCTGCCCAGTTTATGCGTATCAACAACTACTTCTTTGTCATCGTTGGACTGCTCTGCATCTTCCGCTACTCCATCCAGGGCATGGGCTTCAGCAATCTGAGCATGCTGAGCGGCGTGATGGAGATGATTGCGCGCAGCGGAGTGAGCCTGTGGCTTGTGCCAGTCTTCCACTTCACCGGAGTGTGCTTCGGCGACCCCACCGCATGGCTCGCCGCCGTGCTCTTCCTTATCCCCGCCTACCTGTGGGTCTACCGCCGACTCAGCCGCACCACTCCGCGCCCCGTCGCCATGTAGCCCATGGGGCGGGGGAGTGCACTGGCGACTCTGCAGCGGGTCCATGAGACGGATATTCAGCCCGCCGTACTTACTTTTTTGGTGATAAGTTTGGTCATAATCACCATTATTACTATCTTTACAACCTCGAAAACTTAAACAGTCTATGTTACGAAAAGATTATACCTTTGAAGTGTGTGCCAACTCAGTTGAGAGTTGTCTCGCAGCCCAACGTGGAGGCGCCGACCGTGTAGAACTCTGCGCCGCCATACCCGAGGGAGGCACTACTCCCTCTTTCGGAGCGATTGCGTACGCCCGCCACAATCTGGATATCAAGCTCAATGTCATCGTGCGTCCTCGTGGCGGCGATTTCCTTTATTCGCCGATTGAGGTAGCCACGCTCCTGGCCGACATCGATACCCTGCGACCGCTCCAGGTCGACGGCATCGTGACGGGAGCCCTCACCGCCGACGGCGATATCGACCTGCGGCTGATGGAGGCGGTCATGGATGCAGCCCAGGGCATCCCTGTCACCTTCCACCGTGCCTTTGACCGATGCCGGAGACCGCAGGAAGCGCTCGAGCAGCTTATCTCCCTGGGCGTGAAGCGCGTGCTCACGTCGGGCCAGCAGCCCACAGCGCTCGAGGGAGCCACCCTGCTGCGACAGCTGGTAGACCAGGCTGCCGGACGCATCATCATCATGCCCGGCTGCGGCGTCTGCGAGACCAATATTGCCCGCATAGCCCAGCTCACGGGTGCCCGGGAGTTCCATTTCTCTGCCCGCGAAGCCGTCAAGAGTTCCATGCGCACCCGCAACAGCGAGGTCAAGATGGGCAGCGATGATATAGACGAATATACAAGGATGGTTACCACCTCGCGACGCGTGGCCGACACCATCTCAGCCCTCTGTGGCCAATAAGACAGTGACTATGACAAGATTACTCATTACCCTGCTCCTGCTCTGCACGATGGGAGCCAAGGCGCAGACCTCACAGACTCTCGCCGACTTCAATGCCCGCAAGGCGGTGCTTACCCATGGACATCTTTTCGACATCTTCCATCGGCCTATGACCGACGGTGAGCGCGACGCCATGCGTTTCCTCTACGCCTACATGCCCGTCAACGACATAGCCGACTACGACGGCGACTTCTTCCTCAACCAGGTGCGCGCCACGCTCAATGTGCGCACCCAGGTGGGTTGGCAGGTGCCCGACGAGGTCTTCCGCCACTTCGTTCTGCCTATCCGTGTCAACAACGAGAACCTCGATACCGCCCGTCTTGTGTTCCAGCGCGAACTTCTTCCACGCGTTCGAGGCCGCCGGCTCTACGACGCCGTGCTCGAAGTCAACCACTGGTGTCATGAGAAGGCCAACTATCAACCGTCCGATGCACGTACGTCGTCGCCACTTGCCACGGTGCGCACCGCCTGGGGCCGTTGTGGCGAAGAGTCCACGCTCCTGGTGGCAGCCCTGCGCTCGGTGGGCATCCCCGCGCGCCAGGTATATACTCCGCGATGGGCACATACCGACGACAATCATGCCTGGGTCGAAGCCTGGGTCGACGGCCGCTGGTATTTCCTTGGTGCCTGCGAGCCCGAACCGGTACTCAACCTGGGCTGGTTCAATGCCCCAGCCAGCCGCGGCATGCTGATGCACACCAAGGTGTTTGGCCGCTACAACGGGCCAGAGGAGGTGATGCGCCGCACAGCCAACTACACCGAAATCAACGTGATAAGCAACTACGCCCCAGCCGCCCCGCTCACTGTCAGGGTCACCGACGCCAAGGGCCGCATTGTCCAGGGCGCGCGCGTGGAATACCGCATATATAATTATGGTGAGTTCTTCCCCGTCTCCATCCAGACCACCGACGCCAAGGGTCAGGTGTCGCTCTCGGCAGGCTACGGCGATATGCTCGTCATAGCCACCCACGGCTCGGCCTATGGCTACAGCCGCGTGAGCTTTGGCCGCGAGCCGATGGTCACCGTTGCCCTCAGCCATAAGATTGGCGAGCGCCACAGCGCCGACATCGACATCACTCCCCCCAAGGAGAATGCGCAGATACCCACCGTCACCCCAGCCCAGCGAGCCGACAACGACCGCCGCTTTGCCATCGAAGACTCCATCCGCGCCGCCTACCGCGCCACCTTCATGCAGGGTGTGGGCGACCAAGCCACCCGCTGGGGCGACCGGGCCCGTTCATTCATGGTCAAGGCCGAAGGCAACTGGCGCACCATCCACTCCTTCCTCGCCGCAGCCGACGAGAGCGAACAGATGGCGCGTGCCCTCGACCTGCTCTCTACCCTCACCGACAAGGACTTGCGCGATGTCAACCCCGAGGTGCTCACCGACGCGCTCTCCCTTACTCCTGCCGACGCCTCGGTATTCCATGTACTGGCGCCGCGCGTGTCGCAAGAGTGGCTCACCCCCTACCGCAGCGTGCTTGCCTGTGCCCTGCGCCCCGTCTTGGGCTCGCGCTGGGGCGATGTCGACGCCACGATCGCCTTCTGCCGCGACAGCATCACCCGATGCGACACCCTCGCCACCTCGGGTACCTTCACCACCCCCGTCGGTGTGCTGCGCTCGCGTCTTGCCGACCTGCGCTCGCTCAAGGTCTTCTTCACCGCCCTCTGCCGTACCCAGGGCATCGAGGCTTGGGTCGACGGCGTCACCGGCAATGTCTACTACCGTCGGGGCGATGCCACGATGTCGGTCAACTTCGACTCTGCCGCCCCCGCCGTCACCGCCACCACGCCCCTTACCCTCTCCTTTACTCCACAGCGTCATCTCGACGACCCCGAATACTATACCCATTTCACGCTGAGCCGTTACCAGAGCGACGGCACCTTCGGTCTGCTCAACTATGATGAAGGTGCGCGCTGGTCCAAGCTCTTTGCCCAAGGCTGCCAGGTCGAGCCAGGCTACTATCTGCTCACCACGGGCACCCGACTTGCCAACGGCAGCGTCAAGGCCCATATCGACTTCTTCCCCGTAGCCCACAAGCCCGTGAGCCAGGCACTCACCGTGAGAGAGGCCACCAACGAGGTGAGCGTCATCGGTTCGGTCAACTCCGAGGGACGCTTCCGCCTGGCTGCCACAGGTGCCGAGACGAGCATACTCCTTACCGCCGGACGCGGCTACTTTGTAGTGGGCGTGCTCGGAGTGGGTCAGGAGCCCACCAATCATGCCCTCCGCGACATCGCCCAGCGACGTAGCGAGTTCGAGGCATGGGGCCGCACCATCGTGCTGCTCTTCGCCAGCGATGCCGAGTACCAGAAGTACCTCAAGTCGCCCATCCCCGGACTGCCCTCGACGGTGGTCATGGGCGTAGACACCGACGGCCAGATAGCCGCCGACCTGCGCCAGCGCATGCGGCTTGCCGACACAGCGCCGCTGCCCCTCTTTGTCATCGGCGACACCTTCAACCGCGTGGTCTTCGAGAGCCATGGCTACACCATCGGCATGGGCGACCAGCTGCTCAAGACCATCCGCGGACTGTAATCCAACTATACGACAACAAATACAAACATTATGATAGACAATAGTGTAAGAGAGAAGATACTGGCACTCATGGCGCGCGAAGTGGTGCCGGCAGTGGGCTGCACCGAGCCCATGGCAGTAGCCCTGTGTGTGGCTCGTGCCACAGAGATACTGGGCCGCGAGCCCGAGCGCATCACGCTCTTTCTGAGTTCCAATATCCTGAAAAACGCCATGGGCGTAGGTATTCCCGGAACGGGCATGATAGGTCTGCCCATAGCCGTGGCGCTGGGAGCCCTCATCGGCAAGTCTGAGTATCAGCTCGAGGTGCTCAAGGACCTCACCCCCGCCACCCTGGAGCGAGGCAAGCAGTATCTCGCCGGCGACCACATCAACATACAGCTCAAGCAGGGCGAGTGCGACAAGCTCTATATCGAAGCCATCTGCGAGACGACGGGCAACCACGCCACAGCCATCATCGAGGGAGGCCATACCGCCATCGTCTTCGAGGAGCGCAACGGCGAGGTCATCACCGACCGCCGCACCAGGCGTGGCGACGAGGCCGAAGACGAGGCTGTCAAGCTCAATATGAAGCTCGTCTACGAGTTTGCCCTTACCGCCCCCATCGACGAGTTGCAGTTTATCCTCAAGACCCGCGACCTCAACATGCGCGCAGCCGAAGAGTCCATCAAGGGCAACTACGGCCACTGTCTGGGCAAGACCATGGACCGTCCTCTGAGCCATGGTATCTTTGGCAACACCATGTTCTCGCACATCATATCCAAGACTGCGCTGGCGTGCGATGCACGTATGGGAGGCGCCATGATACCCGTGATGAGCAACAGCGGTTCGGGCAACCAGGGCATCTGTGCCACCAACCCCGTGGTAGTCTTTGCCCAGGAAAACGAGAATACCGAGGAAGAGCTTATCCGCGCCCTCACGCTCAGCCACCTCACGGCTATCTACATCAAGCAGAGCCTGGGCAGACTCAGCGCCCTCTGCGGATGCGTGGTGGCGAGCATCGGCTCCAGCTGTGGCATCACCTACCTCATGGGAGGCAGCTACGACGACCTCTGCCATGCCGTCAAGAACATGATAGCCAACCTTACGGGCATGATATGCGACGGCGCCAAGCCCAGTTGCTCACTCAAGATATGTTCGGGCGTATCGACAGCCCTGCTCTCAGCCCTGCTGGCGCGCGAGGGCAAGTTTGTGACCAGCGCCGAGGGCATCATCGACTCCGACGTAGACCGCTCCATACGCAACCTTACCAGCATAGGCAAGGAGGCGATGTGTGCCACCGACGACATGGTGCTCCGCATCATGACCGGCAAGTAGTCTCTCCCCCTCGGGGGCGGCACCGCAGCCGCCCCCGATATCCGAACATCTATTATTGCTAATCTCTAAACCACACCCTTTATGAAGAAGATACTCTCTGCCATCGGCATGCTGCTACTGGCACTCTCTGCCTATGCCGACGGCACCATACTGTTCAGTACAGCCCAGGGCGGCATCGATGTTGCGCCTTACCGCATCCCGGGCATTACCTGTGGCTATGGCGGACGCCTCATTGCGAGCGTGGGCCGTCTGGTCTGCGGCACCGACCCAGGCTTCGGACGCGTAGACTGTGTGGTCAAGATAAGCACCGACAATGGCGCCACATGGAGCGAGCGTGAGATAGAAGCGGCGGAGGGCGATGCCTCGCTCATCAACAATGTCAAGACGCCTATGGCGGCTGCTTATGGCGACCCTGCCATCGTGATGGACCGCGAGAGCCATGAGGTGCTCATGATGGCTGTGGCGGGCTGCACCGTCTATGGCTACGCCAGCACCAACCGTCATAACCCCAACCTCATAGCAGCCATACGTAGCATGGATGGAGGCCTGACCTGGCAGCAGCCGATAGAGCAGACCGAGGCGATATATGGCCTGTTTGACCAGACCCACCCCATAGATGCAGCCTTCGTGGGTGGAGGCAAGATATTCCAGAGCCGGGTGGTCAAGGTGGGCCGCTACTACCGCATCTACGCAGCCCTCACCGCCCGCCCCAAGGGCAACCGCGTCATCTACTCTGATGACTTCGGACGCACATGGGCTGCCCTCGGCGGACCCTCGGCGCTGCCCGTGCCCGACGGCGACGAGGCCAAGTGTGAGGAACTGCCCGACGGGCGCGTCGTCATCACCAGCCGCACGGCGGGAGGCCGGTGGTTCAACCTCTTCACCTACGACGATGTCAAGACAGGCAGCGGCAGATGGGACGAGCAGACCAAGGCCACGATGAGCGGCATGGCGCTCACGCCCAGCACCAACCCCACCAATGGCGAGATGCTCATCGTGCCGGCAGTGCGCACCAGCGACGGCAAGCCCGTGCACGTGATGCTGCAGTCGGTGCCCACGGGCACGGGCCGCAACAACGTGAGCATATTCTACAAGGAACTTGCCGATGCCTCTGATATGCGCGACGTGCGCGCACTGGCCGAGGGCTGGGACGGCTATTATCAGGTCAGCCCCACTGTGTCGATGTACAGCAGCATGGACCTCCAGGCCGACCACCGCATAGCCTTCTTCTACGAAGAGACACTCACGCGGTGGGGCTCCAAGCCAATCCCGTCAGCACCAGTTTTCCCAAGGGTGAGGGCGAGCACAACTACGACGGCTGCGAGAATGTCTACAAGTCGCTCGCGCTCGAGACCATCACCGCCGGGAAGTACCGCGTGAGATAACCCATCGTCGGGCGTAGCCCGGCAGCCCCATACGCAGAAACAGGAACTCGTTGCATGTCCTCTGGAGGATGTGCAACGAGTTCCTGTTTCTGTATCTGCCCCATTCGGGGCTGTATCTGCCGTCGGGCCGTGGCGCCGCCGGTCAGCGTATGTACTGGTCTACGAAGAGTCTTACCCTCCTGGCATACTCCTGAGGATGGTCGCGGAAACTCATGGCGTGTATAGAGCCCCGCGCTATCCACATCTGCTTGGGTTCGGGCTTGGCGTCGTAGAGCCGCTGCATCATGGCAAAGGGCACATAGGTGTCGCGGTCGCCATGGATGAAGAGCATGGGCTTGTGGCAGCGCGCCACCTGGCGCAGCGGAGATGCCTCGCCAAACGACCAGCCGTAGCGCAGCTTGCACTGCAGACTGGTGGTATAGAGCAGCGGGAAGGCAGGCAGGTGGAACTGGCTGGCGAGCTCGTGCTCGAACTCGTCCCACACGCTGGTATAGCCACAGTCTTCGACGAAGCACTTGACATAGTCGGGCAGACGCTCGCCAGAGACACACATCACCGTGGCGGCGCCCATCGAGATGCCGTGGAGCACCATCGCCGTGCCCTCGGTGCCGCCCCAGAGGCTGTCGGCCACCGCCATCCAGCGCATCACGTCGAGCCGGTCTTTCCATCCCATCTGCACGCCTTCGCCCTCGCTCTTGCCGTGGGCATGGAGGTCGGGCAGCAGTATGTTGTAGCCCATGTGGTGGTATATCGACGCCACGTGCATCATGCCCATGCCGTTGTCGCGATAGCCGTGAACGAGCACCGCCACCCTGCGGCTGGGCTCGCTGGCGTTGATGTAGGTGGCATGGTGGCGCTCGCCCGTGGGCATCAGCACCACGGTGTCGTGCAGCGCATGACTATGTTTCAGACTGTCAGCCCAGGGCCGCAACTGCGGACTCTCGCTGATGATATTGTCCAGTCGCCAGGGCAGATTGTGACCGTGGCGCATCTTGGGGAAGAGCGAGTAGTCGAGCATATAGGCGCCGGCAAGTGCCAGCACCACCACGATGACTACGGTGGCTATGCCTATGCCCCATCCCCATCGGCGCAGACGCCGTGCAAGTAGGTTGTCCATAGAATACAAGTATATATACGACTGCAAATTTACGAAAACATCCTCACAATGACCGCATCTGCCGCCCAAAAAGTTTGCCGATGCCACCGTCGTGACCACCATTGGCGGCTCGTAACATAAGTCACGAGCCCACGTATCGGAAGGCACGAGCCCTCGTATCATAAGTCACGTGTCCACGTATCGTATGTTACGAGCCCGCCCACGCCATCGCCACGGCTCTATGCGTGGCGATGGCCCTGCCGGATGGCATCATTTTCGACCCCACAGCGCCACCGCCCACGGTGGTCGCGCCGTGGGGCCTTATATATAATAAGGTATTGTAAACAAAAAATAACGACAATTCGGCTGACACTAAACATTTTTTTGTTAACTTTGCACGAGATTATACTAAAGACTATACAATAAATGGATAAAGTAAGTTATGCTTTAGGTCTCGGCATAGGCCGCCAGCTCACCGACATGGGAGCCAAAGACCTGAATATCGATGATTTTGCACAGGCCATCAAGGACGTGCTTGCAGGTGGTGAGGTGAAACTCTCTGACGCGGAGGCGCAGACCATCGTGCGCAATTTCTTTGACGAGCAGGAGAAGAAGCAGCGTGCCGCTGCTGCCGAGCGCTTCAAGGAGAACAAGACCAAGGGTGAAGCCTATCTCAAGGCCAATGCTGCCAAGGAGGGTGTGGTCACTCTGCCTTCGGGTCTGCAGTACCAGGTACTCAAAGAGGGTAACGGCCGTCAGCCCAAGGCTACCGACCAGGTGCGCTGCCACTATGAGGGTATGCTCATCGACGGTACCATGTTCGACAGTTCTGTACAGCGCGGCGAGCCTGCCGTATTCGGTCTCAACCAGGTTATCGCAGGCTGGACCGAGGGTGTGCAGCTCATGAAGGAAGGCGCCAAGTATCGCTTCTTCATCCCCTACAATCTGGGTTATGGCGAGCGCGGTGCCGGCCAGTCCATCCCTCCCTTCTCGGCACTCGTCTTCGATGTAGAACTCATCGACGTGCTCTAATCTTAAAAGAACAATCAAAATCAAATCTCTTATAAGAATGAAAAAGTTTTCAATTGTAGCCGTTTTGGCTATCATGGCCGTTGCCTTTACCGGTTGCGGCAACTCTGCTCCAAAAGCAAACCTGAAGAACGATGTGGACACCCTGACCTATGCCATGGGTATGCTCCAGTCTCAGGGTCTGAAGGACTATCTCGTAGGCCGTATGGGTATGGACACAACCTATATGGACGAGTTCTTCCGTGGTCTTAACGACGGTGCCAACGCTGGCGACGACAAGGCCAAGGCTGCCTACTATGCCGGTATCCAAATCGGTCAGCAGGTTGCCAACAACATGATTAAGGGCATCAACCACGAAGTGTATGGCGAAGACTCTACCAAGAGCATCTCTCTGAAGAACTTCCTCGCCGGTTTCATCGCTTCTACCGCCGGTCAGAAGACCCTCTTCACCGACATGGAGGCTCAGGTAAAGGTTCAGACCCTGATGCCCATCGTTCGCAGCAAGCGCCTGATGAAGGAGTATGCTCCCAACAAGGAGGCTGGCGAAAAGTTTATGGCTGAGAACAAGAAGAAGGCTGGCGTGGTATGTCTGCCTTCAGGTGTACAGTACAAGGTCATCAAGGAAGGTAACGGCCCTCTGCCCAAGGACACCAGCATGGTCAACGTGCAGTATGAGGGCAAGACCATCGACGGCAAGGTATTCGACTCTTCTTATCAGCGCAAGCAGCCTGCCAAGTTCCGTGCCAACCAGGTTATCAAGGGTTGGACCGAGGCTCTCACCCACATGCCTGTAGGTTCGGTATGGGAGGTTTACATTCCCCAGAACCTGGCTTACGCCGACCAGGAGTCTGGCCCCATCAAGCCCTTCTCTGCCCTGATTTTCAAGATTGAGTTGCTGAGCATTGAGAAGTAATCACGACACTCATGAAAAGACTTATATTGTTAGCACTCGTCGTCATGGCGGGTGCTACTTTTAATTTAGCCCTGGCCGACAAGAAGAAAAAGAAGGAGGCCAAGCCCGCCGCCGTGGCTGTGGTGCGTACCCTCAACACCGGCGCCGACTCGCTGAGCTATGCCGCCGGACGCTATGTGACCCAGGGGCTGGAGAGATATCTGCAGCAGGAGTATCAGGTAGACACCGCCTATATGCACGACGTGCTCACAGGTTTCGACTATGCCGCCTCGCGACAGAGCGACCCGCAGTATCGTGCCTACAACGCCGGCTGCCAGCTGGCGCGTATGCTCTTTGCCCGCATCGTACCCACCCTGCAGGACGAGTTTGCCGCCTCTAAGGACAGCATCAACCTCGACCTGCTCGCAGCCGGTTTCCGCGACGCCCTCGCCGGCGACACCACGCTGATGGCTGGTCATGCCGCCTTCAACTACTTTGAAGCGCGCGTGCGCGCCGACCGCGAGGCTGCCGAGGCGCAGTACAAGACTGCCAACGAGAAGTGGCTCGCCGACAACAAGACCCGCGAAGGCGTGAAGACCACCGCCTCGGGTCTGCAGTACAAGGTCGTGAAGCAGGGCACAGGTGCCATTCCCACCAAGGACGACAAGGTAGAGGTGAAGTATGAAGGCAAGCTCATCGACGGCACCGTCTTTGACAGCAGCTACAAGCGCAATCCGTCGACCGTCGAACTGGGTGTGAACCAGGTCATCAAGGGATGGACCGAGGCGCTGTGCATGATGCCTGTAGGCAGCGAGTGGGAACTCTACATCCCCGCCGGACTGGCTTACGGTGCCCATGCCAACGGCCCCATCAAGGGCAACTCGACCCTGATATTCAGCCTCCAGCTGGTGGGTATCAAGGACAAGGCCCAGGATAAAGACAACAAATAAGTCGCGGCGCTCTGCCGTGACGCAGACCTATAGAGCAATGAAGAAGATAGTGTTTCTTACCGGTGCCGGCATGTCGGTAGAGAGCGGTTTCAAGACCTTTCGCGGCAACGATGGGCTCTGGGAGAATTACCCCGTAGAGCAGGTGGCGTCGCACGAAGGATGGGAAGCAGACCCTACGCTCGTCACCAATTTCTATAATATGCTCAGACAGAAACTCTATTCGGCGCAGCCCAATGAGGGCCACCGCATCATCAGCAGTCTGGAGCACGATTACGACGTCACGGTGGTTACCCAGAATGTCGACGACCTGCACGAGCGTGCGGGCTCGAGCCATGTCATCCATCTCCACGGCGAACTGGCTAAGGTATGCTCGAGCCGCGACCCTTACAATGAGGCTTACATAGAGACCCTCGATGCCGACCACGCTGTGGTGAAGCCCGGCACACTCGCCGGCGACGGCAGTCTGCTGCGTCCCTTCATCGTGTTCTTCGGTGAGAGCGTGCCTATGATTGAGCCCGCTGCCGAGGCGATGAGTCAGGCAGACATTGTGGTGGTCATCGGCACCTCGCTCAATGTCTATCCTGCCGCCGGACTGCTCTACTATGCGCCTGCCCATGCTCCTATCTATCTGATAGACCCCAACGGGGTGAACACAGACATGAGCCGCGTGACCCATCTGCCCTACGGGGCGTCTGAGGGCATGCGCCGGCTCAAGGAACTGCTGTAGGCACCGTCTGCCATAAACGATAACGAGAGTATCCATATCTGCTGCACTCGAGCGGATATGGATACTCTCGTTTTCTATAGATGCCCCGAGGGCCATGACGGTGGCGCGGGGCTACACCTTATTATATATATAGGGGCATGACGCCTCCTGCCGCGCCAGCCTAAATCACCTGGAGGGCGAAGTGCTGATAGTCGTGGGCGACGGTGCGCAGCAGGTCGGTGGCGTCCATCCCGGGCTCGCGCTTGATGTCGAGCATGCGCTCTATCTTGGTTGCGAGCTGCTCTACCTGCTCGTCGCTGTAGACCACCTGGTCGTCGAGTATGTGGTTGACCACGTCTATCTGCCCCAAGGACAACTGCTGCACCTCGGGGTAAAGGGGCTTGTAGTCGGAGCGGGCATAGGAGAACTCGGAGAGCGTGAAGTGCATCTGGTCGGTACGTGGGGTGCGTATCACCATGGTTCCCGCCGCCAGGTCGCCCAACCGCTGGTTGCGGCGGGTGCAGATGATGGCGATGATGCCTATGTTCATGAGGTAGACGTCTATGAGCAGAAACAGCCAGCGCAGCAGGATGGCTCCCAAGGTGGGCGCCGAGCCGTCGACCATCACCACCCGCGTCTTCATGATCATCTTGCCTAAGGTGCGGCCGTCCAGAAAGAACTCGCAGATGACCGAATAGAAGAGGATGGGCGATAGGAGCAGCAGGATGTATAACACTCTGAACAGAGAGTCGCCGAGGCCAAGCGGGTCAAGCAACCAATTGTACTTGTCGAAGGCGGTCCAGAGCGCAAAGAAATACACGCCGATGACGATGTAGTCTATGATGCGCGCCACCAGCCTTTCGGCGACACCGGCGGGAGTCTGCGTGAGGCTCACGAACTGAGAGGTAATGATATCCGAGGTCTTCATGTCACCAGTTGTTGTGTTTGATTTCCAGATACTTATTGATAACATCGACCGAGAGCCGCTCGGGGGTGGTGCGCAGACCGAGTATGCCGTGGCGGTTGAGTCGGGTCATGATGACCAGCTGCTCGCGCTCCATCTGTTCGGCCACGACATGGGTATAGTGGTCTTCCACGCTCCGGGGTGTGGTGGCGAGGTATTCGTGGAGCTCGTTGTTCTCGAAGTAGACCACCAGCAGTCGGTGCCGACGCGCCAACTGGCAGAGGTAGGGCAGCTGGCGGTCGAGGCTCTGGGCGTTGCTGAAGTTGGTATAGAGGATGAGCAGCGAGCGCTTGGTAAGGTGCTTCTCGACGCCCTCGACCAGGGCAGAGTAGTCGGTCTCTCCGAAGTCGGTATGTACGGCATAGAGGCTCTCCTGGATGCGCTCCATCTGCGAGGGGCGGTTGGAGGGCGGCAGAAGGGTGTCCATACGCTCGTTGAAGGCGATGAGTCCGGCGCGGTCTTCACGGTGTATCGCCACATAGGACAGCACCAGCGAGGCATTGATGGCATAGTCGAGCAGGGTCATGCCCCGGAAGGAGCGCTGCATCACTCTGCCCTTGTCGACGAGGCTCATCACCTGCTGGGAGCGCTCCGCCTGATAGACATTGACCATGAGCTGATGGCGGCGGGCCGATGCCTTCCAGTTGATGGTACGGAACTCGTCGCCGGCGACATAGTCCTTAATCTGCTCAAACTCTGTATTGTTGCCCGCACGGCGTATGCGCTTGATGCCCATATCGCGCAGCCGGTTGCTGATGGCAAGCAGTTCGTACTGGCGCAACTGCAGGTAGGAGGGGTAGACCTTGACGTCGGTGGGGGTGCCACAACTGTAGCGGCGCTGCACCAGCCCGAGCATCGTGGTGGCAAAGACGCGGATAAGGCCAAACCCGTAGACGCCACGCTCCACGGGCCGCAGTCTGTAGGTGACGGTGGCTCCGCCATGGGCTGCCACCTTGAGGGCAAACGCCACGTCGCGACGCTGGAAGACAAAGGGTATCTCGTCGGTCACCGTCAGCGCCACGCCGAAGGGATAACGGCTGGCGATGTGGATGTCTACCTCGTTGTCGTCGCCGTTGGAGAAGCGCTCGGCGCAGGTTCGCTCGGCGCTGATGGCCCTCCAGAGCCACAGAGCCGCAGTCTCGGCCAGTACCGCCAGCACCAGTGCCAGTGTGAGCAGCCGCCCCAGACTGTAGAGGGGCAGCCACACGTAGCCCATGGCGGTCACCATGACCACCACGCCAAGCATCAGGTAAAAGCGGGAGGTAAGAAACATGCTGTCGATGGTTATTGCGGTACTTCGACCTTGTCTATCAATCGCTGGGCGACCTGAAGGGGAGTGTAGCCCTGCATCTCGGCTTCGGCGGTGAGCAACAGGCGGTGGTGCATCACAAAGGGCGCCACGGTCTTGATATCGTCGGGGGTGACAAAGTCGCGCTCCTGCAAGAGGGCGTAGGCTTTGGCCGACGACAGGATAGCCACGGCTGCACGCGGCGAGGCTCCCAGATAGACGGCTTTGCTGTGGCGGGTTGTGTCCACAATCTCGGCGATGTAGCGCAGCAGCGAGGCTTCGACGCGCACCTGCTGGGCGGCGTCGCGCAGCGTGGTGAGGTCGGCGGGGGTGAGCAGCGGCTCGAGCCGGTCTACCCTCGTGAAGGCTGCCGATGCCTGGTGGCGCAACAGGATTTCCACCTCTTCGTCTGTGGAGGGATAGTCCATCGTTATCTTCATCAGAAAGCGGTCCAACTGGGCTTCCGGCAACTTGTAGGTGCCCTCTTGTTCCACCGGGTTCTGCGTCGCGATGATGGTAAAGACATCGCTCATCGCGCGGGGCGTACCGTCGACGGTCACCTGCCGCTCCTCCATCACCTCGAAGAGGGCTGCCTGGGTCTTGGCGGGAGCTCGGTTAATCTCGTCGGCCAGCACCACGTCGGCGAAGACAGGTCCGGGGTGGAAGTCGAAGTCTCCGGTCTTCATGTTGTAGACCGTGGTGCCCAGCACGTCGCTCGGCATGAGGTCGGGGGTAAACTGCACGCGCGAGAAGCGGGCGTCGATGAGTTGGGCCATGACTCGGGCCAGCAGGGTCTTTGCCACGCCGGGCACGCCCTCAATCAGCACGTGTCCGCGGGCTATCACGCTGGTCAGCAAGAGGTCGGTGGCTTGTGTCTGGCCCACTATGATTTGCGCAATGCTGTCTCGCAGCGCCTGTATCTTGGTGGTGCAGGGTGTGGGGATGGTTGATAGTTCTTCCATATTTATCTCTGTGTTATAGGTTCTTGATGATACGGTTCATCTGACCAATGAGACGCACCATATCGTCATCGCGGATGGCGAGCTGGTCATCGCGGATGGCGTGGAGTTCATCCAGGAGCGCGCCGAGGTCATAGATAGACACGTGGGAGGCATCGCTGAGAGCGCGCACATGGTCTTGCCGATTATGGCGGTCATTGAGGTCAATGTCGAGGGTATTGCGGACCTGGTCGGCGAGCATGCCAAACTTCTTGAGTACCAGGTCGGAGTTGTCGTGATGCTCATAGTAGAGTTTGCCGATAAGTCTGACAAACTCCATGTCATGGTTCTTCTTTTCGGGGATGATGGGGATGACGCGCTGACGGCGTCGGGCGGTGAAGATGATAAAGACCAGCGCGCCCGCGATTATCGTGTAATAAGCCCAGCGCAACGGTGGCTGCGAGAGGATGTAGGACAGCGGCGAGGCGTTGTGCTTGTCGGCGTCGGCGCCTATCACTGCACCGCCTTTCATCGAGGCGTCGAGTCTTACCACGGGCTTATCGGCGAGGGTGTTCATCAGGCGCATCACATAGGGCTGGGTGGAAGGAGAGATGATGCCGAAATTGGTAAACAGCAATGGCGTTGTCACCACGACGAGACGGCCTCTGCCATACTCTACCATAACTGCCTTGTAGTCGTTGTCAGGTTTGTACTCGTCGTCATAGTAGGGGCTGACGCAATGGCTCAGGATGTAATAGCGGCGATGGACTGCAGCTGCAGAATCGATATTGACCACACCGGCGAGGAGCGTTTTGTATATGCGGTAGTCGGCATCGGGATAGTCGATGCAACGAGGAAGGCGGTGGCGTTTGGTGCCATGGGCGTCCTTGTAGACCGCCCGATAGTGGAGGGTGTCATAGAGGTCGTCGCTGTTATGGGCGAGCTTGTTTTTTATTTCATTGTAAAAGAAGTTGGCGTAGGTAATGCACTGGAGACCAAAAGCCTTGTCGGCGTTGCTGTCTTCGTAGATGTCTACGCCCACCAGCATCACGGTAGAGCCTCTGTCGAGCAGCCGCTTGATATCGGTGATGTTGGCATCGGTGAGCTTGCCGTCGCGGGCCACTATCAGCACATTGTTACTGCCGCTGTCGGCTACGGTTTCGCGCAGCGTGGCTCCCGTAGCCTTATACCCCCGAGGCATAGTCTGCACCATCACGCTGTCGAAGACGAAGCAGCCTAACGGGTTCTTGTCTTCGTGGGCAAAGGTGGGTGTCCACACGAAGCGCGAGGGTCTGATGAGCAGTATGGCGAAGAGACCCACGACCAGGATGACTATCCCCACGATGTAGCGCGTGGTGATTTTCATGCCTCACCTCCTTCCTCGCAGTCGGCGGGACAGATGGCGCGCTGATAGCGCATGGCTTCGTCTACCTGCTCACGACCACAGTCGTAGCCGCCATAACGCACCCTGAGAAAGAGCGTGACCAGACGACGCATATCGACCGTCCCCACCTCGCGGGCATACTGCATTGGCGCCTTGGACTTGCGCCATTTTATGCGTTGGGCGTCATTCAGCCACCGCAGAGTCTGCAGATAGACGAGTCTGACGGCAGCCCGATGGTCGTTGCGGTCCAAGGCACGGCGGATGAGGGCATCGAAGTCGATGCCGTAGATATTGTCCTCGGTCACCTCGTAGTCTATGGCACTGCCCTTGTTGCTGCGGGCAAAGAGCGAGGGATGTCTGATGACGATGAAGAGTGCGATGGCCACCGCGATGACTATGGCGATGACAATCCAGAGCCCCTGGTTGCTGTCAGCGAGTGTCACCCACGAGAAAAATCGTGAAAGATACTCCTGCAACTGCTTCCCCAGCCATTCCCAGAACGATATATCGCTCTGCAGCAGTTCGCTGCCATAGTTGTAGCTGCCGTCTTCTCGCCAGCGCGCCATGATAGCCGTGTCGGTTACGAGTGTGTCTATGGGAAGGGTTGCCATCAGTAGAATTATGGAGGGTTATGCGTCAGATGATATCTGTCTTGTCGCTCTCGTCGTCGGTGTCTTTGTCCTCAGCCGATGGGCTTGTGGAAGCCTCGCCACCGAGGTTCTCAAACTCGTCGACAGTCTTGGTCATCGACACGCCGTCTACCTTCTCGGCGGCATGACCGTAGTAGAACGCCAGACCCACATGGAGCAGCGCGTAGCCCACAAACATGCCATAGAGGGCGAGGATGGCTGAGAGGTAGTTGATGAGGGTAAACCAGAAGGACGAGGTAAACTGCAGAGAAGAGGTCCCTTGGTCTACTCCCGCTATCGCCTGGATGATGGCGAGTATGTAGAACGGCATACTCAGGGCTGTACTTACCAGCGAGCAGATGAGGTAGAGTATTATGACGAGCCCTATCAGTCCTAACAGTACGCGGTAACCGTAGCGCATGGCCTGCTTGAAGGCGCCCGTTACGGTCTGACCGCCCAGGATGTAGGCTGGACCAGACAGGAAGAGAGGTACAACCGCCACTGCCATCGCTATAACCAGCACGAGGGCTACGCCTATCCAGGGAGTGCTGACTGTCGACGCCAGTCCCACCACTATAGCGAAAACTACTATCAATAAAATGCCGAAGGCGGCTATCAGGAAATAGAGGTTCACCATCTTGCGGATGTTCTGCCACACCGTAGGCTTGATGTCGGCATAGGTGATCCCTTTGAGCCTGTCGGGGCGAGCCCAGTATTGCTGCATGAGCGTGTAGACCACACCTGCGAGCACTACTGATGCCAGAAACGACACGAGGATGGTAAGCATATAATTGGTACCGAGGCTGAGCATGCCCAATTCACTTTCGCCCATCGCCTCCATCTTCATGACTTGCCCTAAGGTAGACATGTAGCACAATGCACCCACTGCGCAGAGTGGCAGGATGAACGCGGTGAGGAAGCGGAACAGGGTGCGGAAGTTCTCGCTCACGAAGTCGAACGTGGCAGACAGGTTCTCTGAGAATGTACGGCGTGCATAGAGGTCTACACGTGGGCGTTGGAATTGTTTCATAAGTCTTTATTTGTTGATTTGTTAAACAATGTGCGTGGGTAAATGATGTAGTAGAAGACGACAAACGCCGCCGAGAGCAGGATGACCGTCAGCCTTATCGCGTCGGGTATATGTGTGTGGCGGGTGATGTAACTCTCCACAAATCCGGCTATCACAAAGATGGGCACCGTGCCCACCACTATCTTCAAGCCTCGCTTGACGCCCCGCCGAAACGACTCTATCCGGCTGTAGGTGCCGGGGAAGAGCCAGCCGTTGCCCATGGCTATTCCGGCAGAGCCCGCCACGATGATGGCAGACAGCTCGAGCGTGCCGTGGAGCATCACGGTGAGTATGGATTTCCACAACAGCCCGTTCTGGGCGAAGAACGCCTCGAAGCAGCCAAACATTACGCCGTTGTTGAACAAGTGGAAGGCGGTGAAAAAGCTGGTAAAGATACCCTCGAGATAGATGACAAACGCCACATAGATATTGTTGGCGGTAATCGTACTAAACATGGAGCTTTCGGAACCAGAGGCGTAGATGGCAAAGGGCTCTCCCCGCTTGATGTTCGTTATCGTCATGTCCATATAGCTGTCGCCCAGGATGTAGCGGCAGAACTCTGGCACCGCCATCTGTGACACCACGCCTATGGCTGTGCTCACGATGAATATTATAGCCGACAATGCCAGCAGCCGGCGTGCATCATACATCACCAGAGGCACCTCCTGCGTCCAGAATGTGATGATGCGTTTGCGCTTCTCACGCTTGTTGCGGTAGATGGCATTGTGGAGCACCACCGCCAGATTGTTGAGATACCCGGTAATGCGCGATGTGGGGTAGTGGGTCTGGGCAAATGCCAGGTCTGAGGTCACGCGGATGTACGCCGCCGATATGTCGTCGGGCGTCTCGATGGTCAGCCGGTCCAGCATAGCCTCTATCTGCTGCCATTCTTTGATGTTCTGGCGTATAAAGAGTATCTCCTTCATCCGTGTTTACCTTATATATTATATATATGGTGGCAAATGTAATAAAAAAAAGAGAACCACACAATATTTGCGGTTCTCTTTCTCATATTATTTTCTTGGTTCAAACAGATTGCGACGCGGGAAGGTGGGGCCGTACTTCTGTCGCAGCCGCTCAAAGAGCGCCATGGTGTCGTGGGAGAAGGCGTGGCCCTTCCAGGTACTGGTGTTGGTGATGAAGACCCAACATTCGCCGTCGGGATAGCGCAGCACAAGCGCACTGGTGCCCACGAGCGACCCCGTGCGCACCCAGGGGCTATTGCGCGGGGTGCGGTTCCAGCCCAGCGAGTAGTCGTGGTCGGGCATCTCGCGCGTCATGTCGGCCACCGACTTGCTGCTGATGACGTCGGGCAATACCTTGCAGCCGTCTATCGCTGCCACAAGGCGGCAGAGTTCGGCTGCCGACCCGCACCAGGCACCCGCACCCGCCAGGCGGGGGATGTCGTTCTCGCCGTAGCACTTCTCGACCAGCCGCCCGCTGTTGTTGAACTCATAGGTGGGCTCGCAGGTCAGGTGCATATAGTATCGGCACTCGTTGGGACGGCGGTCCTTGTAGTAGTTGCCCGCGATGTGGAAGTCATAACACCCCGCAGGCTCCAGCACATGGCGCTGCATAAACTGCTCATAACTCATGCCCGAGCGGCGGGCTATAATCTCGGAGAGCAGCATATAGCCCAGATTGCTGTAATGACGGGCAGTACCGGGGGTGAAGCCCAGACGCCGCCGCAGCACGATGCGGAGCAGCGTGCGATGGTCGGGAGGCGTGGCCAGACGGTTCTGCATCATGATATAACGTGTCGAGAACATCGGGTCACCGGCGTAGTTGGTGAAGCCGCCCTTGTGGCGCAGCAGGTCTTCGACAGTAATGTCAAAGTGGCGCTTGTCGCGGATGACGTTGGTATAGGCGGTGTCGGAGAGTATGCCTTTAGGACCGAACACGTGGTCGCTGAGGCGCAGTCGGCCCATGTCGCGCAGTTTCATTATGCCCACGGCGGTGACGAGTTTCGACACCGACGCCATGCGCATGATGTGGCTGGGCTGCATGGCCACTCCCTCGTCGGCCTTGCCAAACCCGCGGGCGTAGACGAGCGAGTCGTTGCGGGAGATGGCGAGCTGGGCGCCGTTGATTTCCCATCGGCGCAGATAGCGGGCTATGACCGAGTCCATCTCTTCAAATTCGGCACCGCCGGCATTCTCGTTGGTGAGATGCTCGTTGAGTCTGTATCTGCGGTCTACCAGCGTGTCGGCGTCCTTGTGGTGGCTGCTGCACGAGCACGAGCATCGGCAGATGGCGGCGATGATGACTATGATGATGGTGAGGCATCCGCCACAGGTAAGCCTTACCCGTGTGCGGTATTCTTTCCTTATCCTGTATTTCTTCATGTGTGATGACGGCGCTTTCATCCCCTCGCAGAGTCGTGGGGATGACGTGAGGTCTGGTGGGTTATCTGATAAAATTCATCGGCTCCCAGTCCTCGCGTTCGGGGCGCGGGGTGGTGTCGGTGCCGTTGATTTTCTTCAGCAGCCAAGCCATGTTGTTGGCCAGCGTACGCATGGTCTGCATACCCTCGATGTCCATCTGCGACTCGCCGGCATCGCGTCCGTAGGCGATATTCCAGTACTGCGATGTCACGATGGGCATGTTGCACATCTGGAAGGGCATGAGCATGGTCTGGTAGGCTGCGGTGGCTCCGCCGCGACGGCAGCAGACCACAGCGGCGGCAGGCTTGTCCTTGAACATGGCGCCTCCGGCATAGAGCATGCGCTGCTGCAGACACAGCAGTTGGCCCGAGGGCTGGCCCCAATATACGGGCGAACCCACGATGATGGCGTCACACTGCTCCATCTTGCCGATGACCTCGTTGGTCACATCGTCGTCGAAGATGCAACGGTTGTCGCCCTGCTGCTTGCACTTGCCACAGGCTATGCAGCCGCGTACGGGGCGTGTGCCCACCCATACGATTTCGCTCTCGATGCCTTGCACTTTCAGTTGCCGGGCCACCTCGCACAGCGCGGTGTATGTATTGCCCTCCCGGCGGGGGCTTCCGTTGATTAGTAATACCTTCATCGTTGTCTTCCTTTATGGCTGCCGTGGCAGGCATGGACACAGCCCTTGCCGCCTGGCCCTTCCACCAGGTTATGTTTATAAGTAATGTGCTACAAAATTACGCAAAAAAATACGCAATCGTCAACAGCACGCCCAGATTTTTCTCAAATTAAGCCATGGCTGTCTCCTTGCCCTCTCTGTGGCGAGCCCGGTCGCTGATGATGTCAGCCATATTCTCCTTGGCCCAGTCGATGAGGCTGTTGACCACGGGCAGAAACGACATGCTGCGCTCCGTGAGACTGTACTCTACCCTCGGCGGCACTTCGGCATAGACTTTACGGCTCACGAAGCCGTCTTCTTCGAGCATGCGAAGCGTCTGGGTGAGCGATTTCTGTGAGATGTCGGGCAGCAGACGCTGTAGTTGCTTAAAACGCAACGACTCCCTGTGCTGTAGAGTATACAGCACAAGGAGTGACCACTTGTCGCCCACACGCGCGAGTACGTTGCGGATGGGGCAGTCGGGGAATAGGGCGTCTCTTGTGTCTTGTAAGATTTCCTGTTCGTTTGCCATTATGTTATTGTTTCGTATCGATGATGTTGGCATCGTCCATGAAGCTGGTGATAGGCTTGGCTTCATACTGGATGCACATCATGACCATGTCTTTGTCACTGTTGTTGCGCAAGGCTCTTACACCTGCGGGCGACACGCGGATGATGCTGCCTTCGCCCACCTGGTTCTTCTCGCCGTCGACCTCGTATTCGCCTTCGCCCGAGATGATGACATAGAGCTCTTCGTGGGTCTTGTGTGAATGGAAGAAGGGTGCATCCTCGCCGGCAGCCAGTCGCTGCAGTGAGCACTGGGCCCCGGTCAGCCCGAGTTCGTCGCCCAGGAATATCTTGCCTTCTACATTGTTCCAACCATTGAGGTTCTTGATTGCGTAATTTGCCATAATTCTACTTGTTTTGATGAATGATTACTGTTATTGTATCTTTGATGCTGCAAAGTTACTAACAGTCTCGTTGTCATGCAAGTAGGCACCTCCAGGTGGGCTGGTTACGCCAAGGTTACCAATGGCTGTATGAGCCGGTTACGCCGATGGCGTTAACGTAGTTTAACCCGTAGCCCGGCTGTTGTCCTCTGCGCTTATGCCGACCGTCGGTATTCCGACGGAGTCTTGCCCGTCTGCGACTTGAAGAACCTCACGAAGTGCTGGGGGTACTCAAAGCCCAGTTCCTGACTCACCTGGCTGATGCTGAGTTCCTCGTCGGCGAGCAGTTGTTTGGCGGCGCGCAGCAGCCGGTCGTTGATGAAGTCGCGGGCAGTGCGTCCGGTCTCGGTCTTGACCAGTTCGCCGAAGTATTTGGTCGAGTAGCAGCACTTGTCGGCGAAGTATGCCACAGAGGGCAGCCCCTCCCGTCGTGCCTTGTCGGCTATATAGCGGTCCAGCAGGTCGGTAAACTTCTTCACCACGGTATGGTTGATTTCCTCGCGGGTGACAAACTGGCGGTCGTAGAAGCGCAGACAGTAGTTGAGCAGCAGTTCGATGTTGCTCACTATCAGTTCGCGCGAGTGCTTGTCGATGCCACGCTCCAGTTCTTGCTGTATCATCGCGAGGACACCTCGGTAGATTTCTATTTCACCACACGAGAGATGCAGGGCTTCGTTGCTGGTGTAGTCGAAGAACTCGTAGCGCCCGATATTCTTGCCGAGCTGAGTGCGGTTGAGCAGGTCGGGGTGGAAGAGCAGCGCCGTCCACTTGGGCACGGGCACTTCGGGGTTGGGCTCCACATGGATAGACTGGCCGGGGGCAAAACTGGTTACCGTCATTTCGTCGAAGTCGTACTCCGTACGGCCGTAGGACAGCCGGCAGCCCTTGTTCTCCTTCAGGAAGAGCGCGTAGAGACCGTAGTGACACATGTGCTCTTCGAGTTTCACCTCGCGGTCAAACCTCACCACCGTCACCAGCGGATGCAGAGTCGGCACGCCGTAGTGGTCGTTGAACTCCTGAACCGTACTGAACCTTATCTCTTCCATTATCCTATCACTCTGACGATGTCTTCCACTATCTGCGTGTCGAGCAGACGGTTGTCGGCCATGAGCTGTTGCGCATCGTAGCGGTCGTAGAGCCCTTTCTTCACACCGCCCACCATCACCTTCATGTCCGAGGTGCCGTAGTATGCGGCGATGCGCTCTCCGAAACCGCCGTCACGGCATCCGTCTTCGAGGGTGACCACCAGACGGTGGTCGGGTTTCAGGCTGTCGAGCGTCTCGGCGTCTACCTCGTTCAGGTAGCGCGGGTTGATGAGTGTGGCGTCGATGCCCTGCTCTGCCAGCAGCGCTCTCACCGCCTCGCCCTTCTGGTAGAACGAGCCCGCGGCTATGATGGCCACCGTCGAGCCGCGATGTGTCACGCGGTACGATGCCCTGTAGCCATAGTCTTCATCGACCGGAGCGTCGCTATGCACCACTCCACCTGTGGGCACACGCAGGGCGATGGGCTTGCGGTCCTGACGGATGGCCCAGGCGAGCATGGCAAAGTATTCCTCGCAGGTGGTGGGAGCGAGATAGATGAGCCCCGGTATGCTGCAGAGCATCGGGATGTCGAAGAGGCAGATGTGGGTGATGTCGTTCATCGACCTTATGCCGCCGCCCATCACATTGATGACGGCGGGGTTGGCGTTGATGCAGAGGTCTTGGGCTATCTGGTCGTAGGTACGCTGGATAAAGGTGCTGTAGACCGTCCACACGGGATGCAGACCGCCCTTAGCCATGCCCGAAATCATCGCTGCAGCCTGTTCTTCGGCTATGCCCATGTCTATGTGCTGCTTGCCGGCCTCGCGGCGCTTCTCGGGCGTGAAGCCTCCTGCTGCCGGGGTGCCCGCAGTCACGGCGATGAGCGTGCTGTCGCGTTTCATCTCGCGCAGCATCCAGTCGCTGAAGAGCGCTTCATAGGTTTCCACGGCGGGAGCAGCCGGCCGGCTTCCGTCTTCACGGTTGAAGGGAGCGCCCCAGTGCCATGCCTCCTTGTTCTCGACGGCGGGGGCGAAGCCGTGACCCTTCTCGGTGTGTATGTGTACCACGGTGGGGCGGTCGGTGTCCTTGACGCTGGCAAAGACCTTGATGAGCTGCTCCACGTCATTGCCTTCCTCCAGATAGTGATAGTCGAAGCCCCATGCCTTGAACCAGTTGTGCTGGCACTCGCCGTGGCTCTCGCGCAGGGCACGCAGGTTCTTGTAGATACCACCATGGTTTTCGGCTATCGACATCTCGTTGTCGTTGACCACGATGATGATGCCGGTGCCGAGTTCGGAGGCTTCGTCGAGGCCTTCAAAGGCTTCGCCGCCCGAGAGCGACCCGTCGCCGATGATGGCTATGATGTTTTCGTGGGAGCCACGTATGTCGCGCACCTTCTGCAGTCCGGTGGCCAGACTGATGGATGTAGAGGTGTGGCCCACCTCGAAGTTGTCGTACTCGGGGCACTCGGTGGGCGAGGAGTAGCCGCTGATGGCGTTCATGTCGTCGAGGTCGCCCAGGAATCCGGCGGCACGGCCCGTGAGCACCTTGTGGGGATAGCACTGGTGGCTCACGTCGAAGACAAACTTGTCTGCGGGTGCGTCAAACACGTAGTGCAGCGCCACGGTGGCCTCGACAAATCCGAGGTTGGGGCCTATGTGTCCGCCGTGCTTGCTCACACGGTTCAATACTGCTTCGCGGGTTTCAGAGGCCACGGTCTTGAGGGCCTCCAGGTCCAGCTGTTTCAAGTCGGCTGGCGACTTTATCTTCTCTATGTACATAATTGTAAAAAACGTGTTGATGGTCTACGGTGCAAAGTTACGCACTATAGGCACAGAAGGCCATACCCTGAAATCAGAGAAAATTACCATAATTCCGCTTTGTAGCGCGGCGTCGCTGTCTATAATGGAAGAAGCGTCGGAATCTCACGATATCCGACGCTTCATGCAAGTTGTTCTAGGCGGATTCGAACCACCACAAACAGAACCAAAACCTGTTGTGCTACCATTACACCATAGAACAATCTGGGATGCAAAATTACCAAATTAATTGGCAATAGCCAAATTTTGAGGCTGTTTTTTTAATTTTTCCTTACATTTTGTCCACCGTGGGCAGTGTCTCCGCTGCTTGCAACGGTGAGGCCGGGAGACGCCGAATGGGCAGCGGCGGGCAGGGTGACCACTCGCCTGTCCAAGGCGATGAACCGCAGCCGGTTGGAGACCCCCTTGGCGGTCGCGCTGGGTCACTTGGCTGGCTCGTAACGGATGATACGTGGGCTCGTGACTTATGATACGCGGGCTCGTGCCGTAAGGTACGTAGGCTCGTGACTTATGATACGAACCGGCAGAGGTCATCAGCAGCTCGGCAGGGTTCATCAGCAACTCGCCAAAGGTGGTCAGCAGACTTGCAGAGGTGGTCAGCAGACTTGCGGTGGTGGCTGCGGGCTGCGCGGGGGTGGTGGCGGCGGGTCAGCGATTGTCGTCGAGCGTCTCGCCCATACGCTCCCATATCTTGAGAAAGTCGTGGTGGCTCACCTTGTGTACCGCCGTGACCTTGATGCCGGCGGCGTGGAGCGTGTCGTAAGCCTGCTCGCTGATGTAGTCGGCATAGACCTCTACCACTCCGCCCTCCTTCATGGCTTGGGCGGCGGTGTGTCCGGCAGCGGCTATGGCTACCTTGGCGTCGAGCAGCAGCTCGGGCTCATTGTCAAGGATGTGATACAGTGTGCGCACGCCGTGACCCTCATAGGTCGCCACGCGACCCTCATGAAGGATGACAAGCGACAGGTGGTCGGCATGCAGTCTGTCTATAAGTTGGTTCATCATAGGGCAGTTTCCTTTCTTCTTTAGGGTTAATAGTGCCGAGCAGACAAAACATATCGGCTTCTTTTGCAAAAATAAGAAGAAAAAACGATACTGCCCTCGTCTTTGGGCAAAAAGTTGCGAATAATTTTTGCCCCATCGGCTGTTGGTGTAGGGGATGGGGCTGGTGGCGCCGCGACGGGCGCGTGGGCTGTGGTGACGGGCGCTGGGGCTGTGATGCAGGGCGCTGGGGCTGTGACGGAGGGCGTTGGCGTTGCTATGCAGGGAGCGTGGGCTGTCGCACAGGGCGTTGTGGCTGTGGCGACGGTGCTTAGATGGCTACGGCAAACGACAGTCCGGCAGCCAGGGTGCTCATCCACTCGCGCGAACCGCGGCTGTGGGAGGGCAGCAGGTTGTAGTCGACGAAGAAACGGGCGTTGTAATGGTCGGTGGCGCGGTAGGTGGCTGAGACGCCGGTTCCGAAGGTGGCGCTGTCGCGGGTGCCTATGTTCATGCTCTTGAGTCTGAGCCGCGGGTAGTGTACATAGCCCGCCAGCGCCTTGGTGCCTATCTGCCAGCGCGGGGTGAGGGGCAGCGAGAAGTAGGCTCCGGCATAGCCCGAGACGGCATCGAAGGTGTGGTCTTCTGCCACGTTGCCGTCGGTGATAATCTGGGTGTTGGTCACGGTGACGCGTCCGCCCACGCCCACATAGGGTGTGAAGAAGTAGGCACCCTCGACGCCTGCGGTCGAGCCTGCCGAGGTGCGGAACTCGTGCTGCTCGTCGATGTCGTACTTGCTCAGCGGTATGTTCATGCCCACGTAGATGCCGAGGAACGATGGGCGTCGCATCATGTCGAGGGTATAGGCTGTGGAGTGGTGGGTGATGCCGTGGTCGCGGAAGAGGCGGTCGGCCACCCAGTAGCCCAGTTCGGTAGAGATGATGCCGATGCCTGCGCCAGTGAGGACGTCGCTCAGCCAGTGCTTGTTGTTGACCACGCGCATGAGTCCGGTGGTGGTAGCCACCGAGTAGGCTCCGATGCCCACCCACGGGCTCAGATGGCCGTACTCCTTGCTGAGCATGGTGGCGGTCATGAAGGCTGTGGCGGTGTGGCCCGAGGGGAAGGAGTGGTTGTCGCTGCCGTCGGGGCGCTCTACCTTGGACGTGAGTTTGATGCTCTCGACCACGCTGCCCATGATGGCTGCCGAGAGTGCGCCCGACGCCATCATGCGTCCCCACGAACTGCGGCTCTCTACGCCGGCGGTCTTGAGGCCTATCATCACCAGACCCGGCAGAAACTGCATGCCGTCGTCTACATGGTTGCGATACTCGGGCAGATAGTCATGGCGCAGTCCGCGGAAGTGGGCATCCTGGCCCTTGACCAGCAGTCCGGCTGCCACGAGGGGCACTCCGATGTAGGTCATCTGGTAGAGTCGGGTCGAGGTGAGGCGGTCTATGCGTGGCATGGGCTGCGCGGTGGAGTCGGGGGCGGTGAGGGCGAGAGCCGGGGTGGCGGCGAGGGTGTCGGGGACGGTCTGGGCAGAGGCTTGGGCGGCTGCCATGAGTGCCACGAGTACAACAAGAGTCCTCAGACGGAGGACCAGAGAGCGATGCTGCATCATACGGGTTATGATCCTAAATATTGTCTTTCTATAATAACGCCGGATGAGGCTATATATTATAATAAGGTGTGGGTTTCTTTCTGCAGCGGTAGGGAAGGCAGGCGCGGCGGTGGCTGTGGCGTATAAAAAAGCGGTGGAAACAGGCCCTGCTGTCAGGGACACTGTCTCCACCTATGGAACCAAAGGTAAAATGGTCGGTATCAGCGCTTGATGTCGCGCATAGCCTGATGAGCCATCTTCTGGCAGAGCAGAGCCGTCTGGGCATCGACGCTCTCAGGATGATAAGAGTTGCCTACCACCTTGCGGCCGGTAAGAAATTCGCACCAGGTGCAGGCTGCGGTGTAGCGTCCATAAGCCTTGTTGAGGTGGAAGCCGTCGCGGCAGAGCACATCGCCCATCTTGCCGCGCGCCTTCTGCACCGACATGCCCACAGGGATGATGCGGCTTATGCCCACGCGAGGCAGCTGGTCGGCCATGGTAAGGCAGATGTTGTTGTACATCAACTGCTGGTCGTTGCGGTAGAACCGGAATGCGTGGTGGTGGCTGTCTTTGGCGTAGGCCCAGGTCATGTGCCATACTATCTCGACCTGCTTGTTGGGGCAGATGGCGAGCACGTGGTCCTTGAGCCGCTGCAGATTGGCGTAGGTGTAGGGCAGCCCCGAGAAGTGGCTGGCCTGCTGGAGCGAGATGATGTCCCACTGTTCGTCGGCGATGATGTCGTCGAGCGCCACGTGGTGGCGTGTCACGGTCTTGCCTCCGACAATCTTGCGGTAACGATACTCGGGCTTTCCGGTCTGTGCGTTGCTCCAGTGGCGGTCTATCGAGCAGCCGCCGATATAGGCGTTGCCGATGACCAGACTGTCGCCTTGGGCGGCAGCCAACTCGTAGAGGTACTGCTCAATGGCGTCCTCGGAGAAGCTGTTGCCGATGGCGAGCACCTTGATCACTCGGGCTGCGTCGGCAGAGACTACGGCCATCAACAGAAGGATGGCCCACATCAGACGTTTCATGCTATTCTTGATTTTGGTTGTTAAGTTGGTCTTTGCGAATGAGAGCGAGCAGATGGTCGACAGCCTGCTCCTCGGGTATGTTTTTCTCGACACACTCCTGGCGTCGGTAGAGCGACACGCGGTTGACGCCGGCTCCTACATATCCGTAGTCGGCATCGGCCATCTCTCCGGGTCCGTTGACGATGCAGCCCATGATGCCAATCTTGAGCCCCTTCATGTCGCGGGTGGCCTCCTTGATGCGGGCTATGGTGGCGCGCAGGTCGTAGAGGGTGCGCCCGCAGCCCGGGCAGGAGATATACTCGGTCTTGCTGACGCGCAGACGCGCAGCCTGGAGTATGGCAAAGGCGGTGGCGGCAATGTCGTCGTCGGCAATGGTGCCCTCGTTCATGAGCCAGAGTCCGTCGGTGAGTCCGTCAATCATGAGCGCGCCCATGTCGGCAGCGGCGGCGAGCTGGAAGGCAGCCTTGTCGTCGGTGTGGTACATCTGGGCGAAGACTACAGGATTGGTGACTCCGGCAGCCATCATCTCATGCACCAGCGCACGCTGGTCGCCGGTGGGGTTGGCATGGTGGGTCATAGCCACGACGACCACCTCGGGATGGGCCTTGAGGCAGGCGATATACTCATCGGCGGGGGTGCCATACTGGAGCACGAGAAACTTGACCCGGCTCGTGTCCATGCCGATGAAGGGCATGGCGTGGGTGGGGTATATGGGGCAGACGCGCTCCAGACCTGCCTCGCGCAGGGCGGGCAGAGCGTTGAAGTCGGCGATGTACATCTGCTCGGGGTCTATCTGCCCGGGCATGGTGCTGCCGATGTAGATGTAGTCGGGGCGCTGGTCGGCGTCGGCAGACTGGGGCACCACGCTGGTGATGACCACGGGCACATGGGCGGCGCCGACATTGGCAGCAGCCACGGTGGTGCGGCGCGACGGGTGGAGCCAGTCGAAGCCAGGGGCCTCGGCAGCGGGGATGAGGCGGTGGCCGGCGCGGGCGGTGAAGTGGTCGACCAGCTCTCGGGCCACGGGTATCTCAGCCTCGGGCTCCTCGGAGAGCGACACGCGGATGGTGTCGCCGATGCCGTCGGCAAGGAGGGCTCCGATGCCCACGGCACTCTTGATGCGGCCGTCCTCGCCCTCACCCGCCTCGGTCACTCCGAGGTGGAGAGGGTAGTGCATGTCTTCGCGGTCGAGCTGTGCCACGAGCAGTCGCACAGACTGGACCATCACCACGGTGTTGGACGCCTTGATGGAGATGACCACGTCGTCGAAGTGCTCCCTCTTGCAGATGCGCAAGAACTCCATACAACTCTCGACGATACCCTCGGGCGTGTCGCCGTAGCGGTTGCGGATGCGGTCGCTCAACGAACCGTGGTTGACGCCGATGCGTATGGCTGTGTGGTGCTCCCGGCAGATGTTGAGGAAGGGCACGAAGCGGTCTTCTATCTTCTGCAGCTCCTGGGCGTACTCCTCGTCGGTGTACTCCTGATGCACAAACTTGCGGGCCGGGTCGACGTAGTTGCCGGGGTTGATGCGCACCTTCTCGGCATAGAGCGCGGCGACGTCGGCTACATGCGGGTTGAAGTGGATGTCGGCCACGAGCGGCGTCTTGTAGCCGTCGGCGCGTATGCCGGCATTGATGTTCTTGAGGTTCTCGGCTTCGCGCGAGCCTTGTGTGGTAAGACGCACCAGCTCTCCGCCTGCCTCGATGATGCGCTCGGCCTGAGCTACGCTGGAAGCGGTGTCATTGGTGTTGGTGGTGGTCATCGACTGGATGCGGATAGGGTTGTCGCCTCCCATGTCGATGGAACCTATGTGTACCACTGACGACTGGCGTCGGCGGTAGTTGAACAAATCAGTTGCACTTGTACTCATAGTCCTTGATTTCTGCCAGTTCCTTATTGGCCTTCTCTATCTTGGCGCCGAGTCCGGCTTTCCAGTCGGCCACGACCTGTGCCACGCGCTCGTCGCTGAGAGCAATCATCTCGGCGGCAAGTATGGCAGCGTTCTGTGCGGCATTGACTCCTACTGTGGCCACGGGTATGCCTGGGGGCATCTGGATAATGCTCAGCATGGCATCGAGTCCGTCGAGCATGCCCTTGATGGGCACTCCGATGACGGGCAGAGTGGTCGAGGCGGCAATCACTCCGGGCAGGGCTGCCGCCATGCCTGCTGCAGCGATGATGACGCGTATGCCCCGCTCCTTGGCTCCGCGTGCGAATGCCTCTACGGCGTCGGGGGTGCGATGTGCCGAGAGCGCGTTGACCTCAAAGGGAATCTCATGGTCGTTGAGCCACTTGCAGGCTTTCTCCATTACGGGCAGGTCGCTGGTGCTGCCCATGATAATGCTAATGATTGGTTTCATAATATGTATGTTTATGATATGCAGTTCAGATGATAACAATAAAGCCGATTAACAGTCCGATGCCATAGCCGGCAAGCACCTGGCCGAGGGTGTGCTGGTGGAGGATGATGCGGCTGGAGCCCACCATGCCCGAGACGAGCAGGGTGAAGCAGAGCCACCACACGGGGTTGAAGGCAAAGAGCATCGAGAACGCCATGAGCGCTCCCGTGACGCCACCGATGGCGGCGGTATGGGTGGAAATCTTCCACCACACGTTGACGATGGCGCACACTATCTGGATGAGCAGTGCCGCCATGAGGATGCGCGCCATAAAGCTGGGGATGCGCAGCCGCGTCATGAGGTAATAGCAGGCGAAGTAGCAGAAGATGGAAACGGCGTAGGGCACCATGCGGCGCTCCTTGACGCCTATCTGCAGCGGCGTCCAGCCCTGATAACGGTGGTAGAGGTGGATGAGCAGCGTAGGCACGAGGATGGTAAACAGATAGACCATGCCCAGTACCAGCAGTTTGTATGCCCAGGGGAGTAGCCCGAGATAACTGAAAACAAACAGGGCTACCAGTCCCACGATGGGAAGGTAGAAAGGAGTGAAGATGGCGCTCATCACGCGCGCCGCAATGATTATCTTTTTCGTGTTCATCGTCTAAGTCGTGCTACGGGAATGCCCAGTCGGTCTCTGTATTTGGCTATGGTGCGCCGCGCCACGGGAAATCCCAGTTCCTTCATCTTCTCTGCCAGTGTGTCGTCGCTCAACGGGGCGCGCTTGTCTTCCTTGTCGATGAGCTCCTGCAGCGCCACGAGCAGCCGGCGGGTAGATGTCTTCTTGCCATTGCTGCCCACATAGCCGTCGGAGAAGAAGAACTTGAGCGGGTGGATGCCCCACTGGGTCTGCATGTACTTGGCGTTGGCCACGCGGGAGACGGTAGAGATGTCGAGTCCGGTGACGGTGGCGATATCCTTAAGTATCATGGGTCGCAGGTCGCTCTCGTCGCCGTCGAGGAAATACTGTCGCTGCCAGTCGATGATGGCCTGTGTGACCAGAGTGAGCGTCTGTCGCCGCTGCTCTACTGCGCGGATAAATCCGCGTGCCTTGTCTATCTTCTCTTTGGCAAAGAGAATGGCCTCTTTGGCGTTGCGGTTGAGTCCGTCCTTGTTGCGCTTGTAGGTGTCGACCATGTCGAGAAACTCTCGGCTCACGCAGAGCTGCGGGATGTCGCCGTCGTTGAAGGTGAAGCTGATGTGACCGTCGTCAGAGGTTTCGACGATGATGTCGGGGGTTATCTGCTGCCACTTGCCGTTGGCAGTGCCGTCGTAGGCCACGCCGGGCTTGGGGTTGAGCTTGGACAACTGGGCGCGTAGGGCTTCGGCCTGGACGTCGCTGAGCTGCAGACTCTGCTGTATCTTGTCCCACTGGTTGTGGGTGAAGGCTCTGTAGTACTGTGTGATGACGCGCCGCATGAGCTGCTTGGTCTGCGACTCCTCACGGCGGTTGATCTGGATGAGCAGACACTCCTGCAGCGAGCGTGCGCCTACGCCAGCAGGGTCGAAAGTCTGCAGAATGGCGAGCATACGTTCAATCTCGCTCTCGGCAACGTCGATATTGTTGTAGATGGCGAGCTCGTCGCAGATGGTGCTGATATCCTTGTGGAGCAGGCCGTCGGACTCGAGCGAACCGATGAGGTATTCGAGTATGGCGCGCTCGGTATCGGTGAGCTGTAGCTCCATCATCTGCTCCTTGAGCTGGTCGTAGAACGAGGGGATGTCGGCTTCGTACTGTGCAGGTTCGGCAGAGGCTGTGCCCTGGTGGTATCCGTCGGCGGGCGAGACCTCGTCGTCGTTGTCGCCCAACTGCTCGAGGGCGCTGTCGAGGGCGTCTTTGCGCTCCTGGCGCTCATTCTGCTCGTCAAAGGTCTCTGCGGTGTCGTCGTTGTCGAGCTGGTTGTCGCTATGGGTCAGGTCGTCGGCGTCGTCAACACGCTCGAGGGCGGGGTTGTCGTTGAGCTCGGTGTTGACGTGCTCTGCCATTTCTGCGGCGGGCATCTCAAGCATTTTGACCAGCATCATCTGCTGCTGGGTGAGGCGCTGCTGCTGGATGAGGCGCTGCTGCTGTTCCTGTATTAAACGTTGCTCGTTCATAACCTGAAGTCTGACTTACTTGAAATAGTCCTTCACCTGTGCGGCAAAGGACGCAAGAGGGTTGGGGTCGTCGTTGCCGAAGCGGTTCCATATCGCCTTGCACGCCTCGTAGAGCGCGCCTTCGGTATCGGTAGTTCTATTAAGGTAGGGGTCGAATCCCTGGAATATATCCATCACCTGGCATACCTCGGCGGGGGTGATGCCGATGAGCTGTGCCAGCTCGACGATCTCGGGCGTCTCGGGCACCATGGTGATGGGCACCAGCCTGAAGTAGAGGTCGAGCACCAGCACCAGCGCGAGGGGAATAAGGGTAGTGCCGTCGATGGGCTTGAAGTCGTTCTCCCACGACATGCCGCTCACCTCGACGCCCTGATAGAACTCGCTGGCAAGCCCGAATCCATTCATGCGCCGCAGCAGGTTGACCTCCTTGCGCAACCGAGCGGGGTGGGTTGCGTACTTGTCCCAAAGCTGCTGGATGACCGGGGCGTCAATCTGACGCAGGCGGAACATCTGGGCGCGCAGCACGCGTGGCTCGATATGCAGCTCGAGGGCCAACTGCACCAATCCACGTGAATATAGCGCCTTTACACCTACGGGTTTGCGCAGGTAGAGCTGCATCAGCAGCAACCAGTAGTCGTCCGACCAAGATACATTCTTTGCCATATACCTTATGATTATAAGTGCAAAGTTAGTGTAAACCGCAGAGAAATACAAAATAAAACCCGTTTATTTTCTCTCTTGTTGCGCTGTCGTCGTCATGATGGTTGGCGCGATGGAGATTGCCCCCAGGTGTGAAATCGAGAAAGAAACGGCCCGTGGGGGAAAAAATGGAGCAGATTGTTTTGTATTCTCTGCGGTTTGCATTACCTTTGTAGCAAAGATATATAATATGTATAAGAAGACGATATTAGCTATGGCGCTGCTTGCCATGTCGGTGATCTCGACACAGGCACAGAAGCAACCGGTAGATTATGTCGATCCGTTTATCGGAACGACCAATTTCAGTGTGTGTAACCCTGGCGCCATCCGGCCTCACGGCTTGATGTCTGTGGTTCCGTTCAATGTGATGGGGTCCGACCTCAATGTCTACGACAAGGACGCCCGCTGGTGGTCTACGCCCTATGTGCATGAGAACAAGTACTTCACCGGCTTTGCCCATGTCACCCTGAGCGGTGTGGGCTGCCCCGAGATGGGTTCTCTGCTGCTGATGCCCACGCAGGGCAAGCTGGATGTAGACTACCGCAACTATGGCTCCGAGTACCGTAACGAACAGGCTACGCCGGGCTACTACTCCAACGAGCTCACCAAGTATGGCATCAAGTGTGAGGTCACTGCCACCGACCGCTCTTCCATTGAGCGCTTTACCTTCAAGAAGGGCGAGGCCCATCTGCTCATGAACGTCGGCGACGGCCTCACCAACGAGGTGGGAGGAAGCATCCGCCGGGTTTCGGATACCGAGATAGAAGGCATGCGACTGTTGGGAACATTCTGCTACAACCCTCAAGCCGTGTTCCCCATGTACTTCGTGATGCGCGTGAACAAGGCGCCGCGCGAGGCAGGCTTCTGGAAGAAGCAGCCGCCTATGACCGGCGTCGAGGCACAGTGGGACCCAGACAACGGAAAGTACAAGATATACCGTAACTATAAGCGTGAGCTCGCCGGCAATGAGGTGGGCTACTATTTCAGCTACGACGCCGAAGAGGGCGAGCAGGTTGAGGTTCAGATAGGCGTCAGCTTCGTGTCTATTGCCAACGCCCGCGAAAATCTGGACCACGAGCAGCAAGGTTTCCAGTTTGACAAGGTTCGCGCAGAAGCACGCAAGCGTTGGGCCGAAACCCTCAACACCATTACCGTTGAGGGCGGAACCGAGGCACAGCGCCGCGTGTTCTATACCGCTCTCTACCACACCCAGATACATCCCAATATCCTCCAGGACGTCAACGGCGAATACCCCGAGATGGAGAACGGACGCATAGGACGTACCGACCGCACCCGCTACACGGTCTTCTCGCTCTGGGATACGTATCGCAACCTGCACCAGCTGGAGACTCTGCTCTATCCCGAGCGACAGACCGACATGGTGCGCTCGATGATAGACATGTATAAGGAGTGGGGATGGATGCCGAAGTGGGAGTTGTTCGGACGGGAGACATGGACCATGGAAGGCGATCCGTCGATACCGGTCATTACCGATACCTGGCTCAAAGGTTTGCGCGACTTCGACATCGAGACAGCCTACAAGGCGTTCCGCGCCAGTGCCACGCTGCCCGGCAAGGACAACCGCATGCGTCCCGACATCGACGACTATATCGCCAAAGGCTACGTGCCTCTCGGCGCCTTTGCCCAGGACAACTCGGGAGACAACTCGGTGTCGCACGCCCTCGAATACTATATCGCCGACTATGCCTTGAGCAATCTGGCGACAGCCTTGGGCAAGAAGGACGATGCCGCCCTGTTCTACAAGCGTTCACTCGGCTACAAGAACTATTACGACAAGAAGTTTGGAACCCTGCGTCCACGCCACGCCGACGGCTCTTGGCTCACCCCGTTTGACCCCAAGGACGGCGCCGACTTCTCCAACGCTCCCGGATTCCACGAGGGCTCGGCCTGGAACTACACCTTCTACGTGCCCCACGATGTGAAGGGACTGGCACGCCTCATGGGTGGCGAGAAGGCTTTTGTCAACAAACTGCAGCGGGTGTTTGACGAGAATCTCTATGACCCTGCCAACGAGCCCGATATCGCCTATCCCTACCTGTTCAGCTACTTCAAAGGCCAAGAGTGGCGCACGCAGAAAGAGGTGGCACGCCTGCTCGACAAGTATTACAAGGCCACGCCCGACGGTATTCCCGGCAACGAAGACTGCGGCACCATGTCGTCGTGGGCCATCTTCTCGATGATGGGTCTCTACCCCGACTGCCCCGGCCAGCCCTACTACACCCTCACTACGCCCGTTTTCGACCGTGTGACGCTGCATCTCGACAAGCGTTACTATCCCCAGGGCGACATAGTTATCGAAGCCAACCGCGACCTTGACGGTCAGAAATTTATCAGCAGCATGTCGCTCGGTGGCAAGAAACTCAGCCGCTACCGCATCTCTCACGACGAGCTGACCCGTGGCCGCCACCTGGTCTTCAACCTCAAATAAGAAACTTATCACAAAGTTTGTAGAAACCGGCACCTGCATCAGGGCGATTTCTACAGACTTTATCATTACTACACGTTATCTCTATACCATTATCATGAAACAGAAATCAATGCTATTGGTGGCGCTTCTCGCCACATTCTTGGTTTACGCCAAGGCCGACAACTTCTATGAGCCCTATCGCCAGACAGCGCTGCGCCTGCCTGCCGTTCCGCTCATCACCAATGACCCTTACTTCACCCTCTGGTCGCCCTACGACCACCTCAACGATGGTAACATCACCCACTGGTCGCCCCGACAGAAGCCCCTCGAGGGTCTGTTGCGCGTAGACGGACAGGTATACCGCTTCATGGGAGCCCCGGGCAAGAAGCTGCTCGACGTGGTGGCGCCCAATGCCGAAGACGCCGAATGGGAGGGCCGCTACACCACCGACACTCCTGCCGACGGATGGCAGAAGCCCGGCTTCGACGACACCGCATGGAAGCAGGGCAAGGCCGCCTTTGGCACCAAGGAAAACCTCACCATGCGCACGCTCTGGACCGGCGACGGCAGCAATATCTACATACGCCGCACCGTCACGCTCACTGCCGACCAGCTCGCCCGCGACCTCTATGTCATCTGGTCGCACGATGACGATGGCGCCCTCTTCATCAACGGCACCCAGGTGCGCAGCGAGAAGGGCTATAGAGACGGCGCCCGCATCGCGCTCACTGCCGACATGAAGCGGCTGCTGCACGAGGGCGAAAACCTCATTGCCATGCACGGACACAATGGCACCAAGGGCGCACTGGCCGACTTCGGCCTCTACTGCGACGCTGCCCCCGTGCTCAAGGAGATACGCCAGGCGCGCCAGACCTCTGTCAGCGTGCTCGCCACCAGCACCTACTACACCTTCGAGTGCGGCCCCGTCAAACTCGACGTGGTCTTCACCTCGCCCATGCTCTACGACGACCTCGAGCTGCTTTCCACCCCAGTGGGATACATCTCCTACCGCGTGGCAGCCACCGACGGCAAGACCCACGATGTGCAGTTCTTCATGGGCGCCGACCCCATGGTGGCCAAGTTCAAGAAGCCCCAGCCCACGCGGTCTACCTTTGAGACCCACAATGGCGTGAACTATGTCAAGACAGGCACCATAAACCAAGCCATCCTTGCCACCAAGGGCGACGGAGTGTGCATCGACTGGGGCTACTTCTACATGCCCGCCGTCAATGGTACCGTGAGCCTGGGCGAGAGCACCGCCATGATGACCGCCTTCATACGCAAAGGTGCCCTGCTCGCGACCCAGACCGAGATGATAAGCCGCAAGAGCTACGATGTGCCCACCCTCGCCTATATGCGCAACCTGGGTCAGGTCTCTACTGCCGAGAGCTACATGATGATAGGCTACGACGAGATTTTCGACATCGAGTATATGTTCCACCGTTACAAGGGCTACTGGGCACGTGACGGCCGCACCACCATCTTTGACGCCTTCGACCGTTATCATAGAGACTATCAGAATATCATGGAGCGCAGCCGCCTGCTCGACAAGCGCATCTACGACGACGCCCTCGCCGCAGGCAACGTGCACTACGCCGAGCTGCTCTCTGCCTCCTACCGCCATGTCATGGCAGCCCACAAGCTCTTTGAAGACAACGACGGCAACCTGCTCTTCTTCTCCAAGGAGAACGCGTCCAACGGCTGTGTCAACACCGTCGACCTCACCTATCCCTCAGCCCCCCTCTTCCTGATATACAATCCCGAACTGGTCAAGGCCATGATGACCAGCATCTTCGAGTATAGCCGCAGCGGCCGGTGGGACAAGCCCTTTGCCGCCCACGACCTGGGCACCTATCCCATAGCCAACGGCCAGGTATACGGAGCCGACATGCCGCTCGAGGAGGCTGGCAATATGCTCACCCTCGCCGCCGAAATCTCGCGCATCGAGGGCAACACAGCCTACGCCGACCGCTACTGGGACATCATCACCACCTGGGCCGACTATCTGGTAGAACACGGACTCGACCCCGCCAACCAGCTCTGCACCGACGACTTCGCCGGACACTGGGCACACAACGCCAATCTGGCGCTCAAGGCCATCATGGGTGTGGCCGGTTATGCCAAGATGGCAGAGATACGTGGCAATGCCGACGTGGCCAAGCGCTACATGGCCAAGGCCCGCGAGATGGGCAAGCAGTGGGAGCAGATGGCGCGCGAGGGCGACCACTACCGGCTCGCCTACGACCGCGAAGGCACCTGGAGCCAGAAGTACAACATCGTGTGGGACAAGATGTGGGGCACCCATATCTTCTCGGACAAGGTGATGGACCGCGAGTTCAAGTATTATCTCACCAAGCAGAACAAGTATGGCTTGCCGCTCGACTGTCGTAAGGACTACACCAAGAGCGACTGGATCATGTGGCTCGCGGGTATGGCCCCCAACGCCAAGACCTTCGAGGCACTCATGGAGCCTGTCTACACCTATGTCAACGAGACGCCCACACGCGTGCCCATCAGTGACTGGCACAACACCAAGACGGGACGCCAGCAGGGATTTAAGGCCCGCTCGGTTATCGGTGGCTACTGGATGAAAGTGTTGATGGACAACAACAAGAAGAAATGAAATACACATTCCTATCATTGACCCTATTGGTGGCTACGGCGATGTCCGGAGCCACCAATGCCGTTGCTGCCCCCGCCAAGGGCAAGCCCGCTGTGGCGGTGACAGCCACCCGCGTCGAGGGGCTCGACCACGCCGAGGGCATAGACTGCCCCCGACCACGCTTCAGCTGGCAGCTTGATGCCTCTGTGCCCAACGTCAAGCAGACGGCTTACCGCATACGCGTGGCATCGTCGCCACAGCTGCTGCGCAAGGGCAAAGCTGACCTCTGGGACTCTGGCCGTCAGCCGTCTGACCGCCAGCTCTACATCGACTATGCAGGACAGCCGCTCGCCAGCGGCACCCGCTACTACTACCAGATAGAGAGCCAGACCACAGCCGGCAGCGCCGTGAGCCGCGTGGGCAACTGGCTCACTGGCCTGATGGACCGCACCGAGTGGCGTGCCCTGTGGATAGGTGGCAGCTTCGACTCTGATGTCGAGGCGCCCAAGGACCGACGCACCCGCATCAACGCCCGCTATCTGCGCCGCGACTTCAGCATCGCGGGGCGCGTAAGGAGCGCCGTGCTCTACATCAGCGGACTGGGACTCTACGAAGCCTACATCAACGGACACCGCATAGGCACGCAGGTGCTTGCCCCCGGACCCACCAACTACGACCGCGAGGTGATGTACAATACCTTTGATGTGACCCGCGAGGTCAGGCGCGGAGCCAACGCCATAGGCGTGGTGCTGGGCAACGGCCGCTTCATGGCCATGCGCAACCCCGGCATGCGCGGCTTCGGGCTGCCACGGCTCCTGGCCCAGCTCGTGGTGACCACCACCGACGGCCGCCAGACGGTGATCGCCACCGACACCTCGTGGCGCATGATGGCCGACGGCCCCATACAGACCAACAACGAGTTTGACGGCGAGCGTTACGACGCCACCCGCGAGATGCCGGGCTGGAGCCTCGCCGGATATGACGACAGCCGCTGGCGGCAAGCCGAGCGCGTCAAGACTCCGGCGCCCGTGGTGCGCGCACAGATCAACCCCAACATCGAGGTGATGGACAGCGTGGCGCCACGCTCCATCTACCGTACTGCCGACGGCCGCTATATCATGGATATGGGGCAGAACATGGTGGGAAGGCTGCGCATCAGACTGCGCGGCGACGAGGGCGACACGCTGCGGCTGCGCTTTGCCGAGCGCATGAAGGACCGCGACTCGCTCTTCATGCTCAATCTGCGCACGGCGCTCGTCACCGACACCTACGTGAGCGCCCACAAGGCTGCTACCTGGGAGCCGAGGTTTACCCTCCACGGCTTCAGGTTTGTCGAGCTGAGCGGCTTCAAGCGCCAGCCATCGCTTGCCGACATCCAGGGGCGGGTGGTCTACGACCGCATGGCCACCACCGGCACCTTCGACACCTCTGACCCCACCATCAACGCCGTCTACCACTGCGCCGTCTGGGGCATTCGCGGCAACTACCGTGGCATACCCACCGATTGTCCGCAGCGCGACGAGCGGCTGGGATGGCTCGGCGACCACGCCACAGGGTCTTATGGCGCCAGTTATATCTACGACGCCCACCAGCTCTACGCCAAATGGGTGCGCGACATCACGCTTACGCAGCGTGCCGACAGTGTGGTGAGCGACATCGCACCGCGCTACTGGAGCGTATACAGTGACAATGTGACCTGGCCCATGGCGTGGTACACCGTGGCAGCGATGCTCGACGAGCAGTATGGTGACTCGCAGCCCCTCCGCGAGGCCTATGAGCCGATGAAGAAGTTCATGCTGCACCTCAAAAACCGTTACGATGACCACGGCATCATCACCCGCGATGTCTACGGAGACTGGTGTCTGCCGCCCGAAAGCCCCGAACTCATACACTCCAAGGACTCTACACGCATCACCCGCGGACCCGTGCTCGCCACGGCAGCCTACTACCGGCTGTGCCGGCTCATGGAGCGCTTTGCCGGGATAGCGGGCAAGACCGCTGATGTGGCGCTGTGGCAGGAGATGGGTAGGGAGACGCGCGAGGCGTTCAACCGCCGCTTCTACCATGCCGACAAGGGCTGGTATGACAACAACACGGTGACCGCCAACATCCTGGCGCTGCGCTGGGGGCTGGTGCCCGAGGGCGAGGCCGATAGAGTGTTTGGCCAGGTGGTAGCCAAGATGACCGCCGCCGGCACTCCCCATATCTCTACCGGTGTGCTGGGCACGCAGGAGATCATGCGCGGACTCACCGACTACGGGCGTGGCGACATAGCCTACACCCTCGCCACCAACCGCACCTATCCCAGTTGGGGATTCATGACCGACCACGGAGCCACCACCATCTGGGAACTGTGGAACGGCGACACCGCCAACCCACGCATGAACTCGGGCAACCATATCATGCTCCTGGGCGACCTCGTCATCTGGTACTACCAGTATCTGGCGGGCATTGGTCAGACCAACGACAGCCGCGGCTACAGCCACATACGTCTGCAGCCCCGCATCCCAGAGGGTCTGAGCCATGTCAATGCCACCCACCGCTCGCCCTATGGTCTCATAGAGAGCCGCTGGCGTAGAGACGGCAATATGCTGCACTGGCAGTTTACCATCCCTGCCAATACTACTGCCGAAGTGTGCATCCCCCAGCGTGGAGGCACCTACGACACGCGCCACTATGGTTCGGGCACCTATGAGGTAAGCACCGCCATCAGGTAGGGCGATAGACCGTCAAAGGGGGCACAAGCTCAATAACCACAATTACCCCAAAATCGGTCATTAGGGCTTGCTTAGAGAAGATAACATTGATTGACAATATGATAATGAAATAGAATAATATGACGAAGAAGGAATCTCTTCAACTATTTGAAGAAAAGAAGGTGCGCACTGTATGGGACGATAAGGAGGAAAAATGGTATTTCTCCATTGTGGATGTATGCGGTGTGCTGACTGACAGCAAAGATGCCAATGCTTATTGGAGAAAGCTGAAGCAGAGGCTCAAAAAAGAAGGTAATGAAACCGTGACAAATTGTCACGGGTTAAAACTTCGTGCCTCAGACGGCAAATTGCGCATGACTGACGTTGCCGACACTGAGCAACTCTTCCGCATTATCCAGTCGATTCCTTCACCGAAGGCAGAGCCTTTCAAGGTATGGATGGCACAGGTGGCAAGCACTCGTTTGGAACAGATGCAGGATCCTGAAAAGAGCATAGACCAAGCCATTGTTGACTACAAACGTTTGGGATATTCCGATGCTTGGATAAACCAGCGTATTAAGTCTATAGAAATCAGAAAAGAACTCACCGATGAATGGGCACGCACTGGTGTACAGCAAGGCCTGCAATATGCTTCTCTTACCGACATCATTACCCAAGAGTGGAGCGGAATGACGACCAAACAGTACAAGAGTTTCAAAGGCTTGAAGAAGGAAAGCCTGCGCGACAATATGACCAACATGGAGATAGCTCTCAATATGCTTGCCGAGGCATCTGCCACGGAGTTGTCCAAACAGCGCAACCCTAATGGATTCCATCAGCAGAAGCAAGTTGCTAAGGATGGTGGCAGCGTGGCGAAAGCGGCACGCACGCAGTTGGAGTCAAAGCTGGGACACGGAGTGATAACACAGGCTAAAGCCAGTGATTATCTGCCAAATATAGAAGATAACGATGAATAAGAATATTTTTGCTGTCCGCTAAAACTCTAAAGAGCACAAATACCTCGCCCGGAGTCCTCTGAAAATGGGATTTCGGGCTTGTTTCTTCAAAAAGTAAGCCCCACTCTAATCAAAACTTGGAGAATGTTATTGATTGAGTGTAAAAAGCGTTAGGTTATGACCACAAATAATCAACCTCTAATGACCGATTTCCTCTATAAATAGTATATTTTTATCCTACTGGTGTAAAAGGGGTTTTATATATGTTTGGGTTTATAGTGGGTTGTTGTCTTGCGCTGCTGCAGCGTTGCGCTTGCGTCTCAGCTCTTCGACCGAGTCGGTAAGGTTGACGATGCCTGTGGTGGGGTCGAGCCTCAGATTGTATTCCTCGTGGCTGCGCTTCCAGCGGTTGTGGGTCCAGAGATAGCACTCGGGCTGCCGGCGTATCGACGCCTCAAGCAGCTGGAAGTAGCGGTCGGTGAGCTGCCACTCGGTGGTCTGCTCGGGATGGTCGGTGATAGGCACGAAGTGGGCCTCGTAGTATCCGCGTCGTATGCGGCGCACGTCGATGTAGAAGACTGCCTGCCGGGTGCCTCGCATTATCTTCTCGGTGCCCGTGAGCACAGGCGTATCGTGGTGGAGGAAGTCGAGCCAGTGGTGGATGTTGTTCCAGAAGGGTATCTGGTCGGATATATATCCCATGATGATAGGCTGGTGCTCGGCACGGTAGCGCGCGATGCGTCTCAGAGTCTCTGCCATAGGTATGCTCTCAGACCCGAAGCGCGAGCGCAGATGCAGGAAGAGGCGGTCGAACTCCTTATTCTCCAGTACATGGTATATCTGTGTGCACTGTGCTGCCTGTGTCACCCACAAGGGTAGTGAGGTAATCCACTCCCAGTTGCAGAAATGTCCGAGATAGATGCCCACGGACTGTCCGCGCTCGATGGCCTCGTTGACCTTGTCTGTTCCGGTGAAGCGCATGTGGCGCATCATCCATCGGCGGTTGACGGAGAGGAGCTTGATGGTCTCGACCAGATAGTCGCAGAACCATGAGTAGAAGCCCCGTTCTATGGCGCGGCGCTGTGTCTCGGACTTCTCGGGGAACGACTCTGCCAGATGCCTGCGCACGAGTCGCTTGCGGTAGCCCACAACGTGGTAGACGAGCAGATAGAAGAAATCTGACACGATGTAGAGTACCCGTAGCGGGAGCAGCGAGAGCAGGTAGAGCAGTCCGAAGATGAACTTGTATAAGATACGCATCATAGTGGTAGTCGTGGGGTTAAACTTGCTGCATGTCGTGCAGCTTCTTGTAATAGCCGTCTATCTGGAGCAGCTCGTCGTGGGTACCCCGCTCTACGATACGGCCCTCGTGGAGCACGCAGATTTCGTCGCTGCTCTTGATGGTAGAGAGTCGGTGGGCTACGGCGATGGTTGTGCGCGTCTTCATGAGTCGCTCCAGCGCCTCCTGAACCAGTCGCTCGCTCTCGGTGTCGAGCGCCGAGGTGGCCTCGTCGAGGATGAGTATGGGCGGGTTCTTGAGTATGGCGCGGGCTATGCTGACGCGCTGTCGCTGTCCGCCGCTGAGTCGTCCGCCGCGGTCGCCGATGTTGGTATCGAAGCCGTGCTCAGACTCGGTGATGAACTCATAGGCATTGGCTATGCGTGCGGCGCGCTCTACCTCTTCCTTGGTGGCGTTGCTCACGCCGAAGGTGATGTTGTTGTAGAACGAGTCGTTGAAGAGGATGGCCTCCTGGTTGACATTGCCGATGAGCTGTCGCAGGTCGTGTATGCCCAGGTCCTTGACATTGATGCCGTCGATGAGCACCTCGCCCTCCTGCACATCGTAGTAACGGGGGATGAGGTCGAGCAGGGTAGACTTGCCCGAGCCGCTCTGTCCCACGATCGCGATGGTCTTGCCCTTGGGTATGACGAGGTTGATGTCGCGCAGCACCCACTGCTGGTCGTAGCGGAAGGACACGTGGCGGAACTCAATCTGGTGCTCCAGCCCGCTGATGTGTACGGGGTCGCTCTTCTCGCGGATGTCGATTTCGGCATTGAGTATGCGGTCGATGCGCTCCATGCTGGCCAGACCCTTGGGGATATTGTAGCTGGCGCGCGAGAACTCCTTGAGCGGGTTGATGATGGAGTAGAGGATGACGAGATAGTAGATGAATGTGGGGCCCGTCATGACGTGGCTGCGCAGCACCATGATGCCGCCAAACCACAGCACGATGACAATCATGAGTGTGCCCAGGAACTCGCTCATGGGGTGGGCGGCCTGCTGGCGCACCTGCACGCGGGCGAGGTTGTCACGGTAGCTGGAGTTGGTGCGGTCGAAACGCTGGTTCATCTTCTCCTCGGCGCAGAAGGCCTTGATGATGCGCAGTCCGCCGAGGGTCTCCTCGACCTGGCTCATGGTGTCGCTCCATAGCGCCTGGACCTTGATGCTGCTGGCCTTGAGCTTGCGTCCCACCACGCCCATGAACCATCCGAAGAGGGGCACGAAGCAGAGGGTGAAGAGGGTGAGCTTCCACGAGATGAAGAGCAGGGCGCAGAAGTAGAAGAGTATAAGGATGGGGTTCTTGATGAGCATGTCTATCCATGCCATGATGCTGTTCTCAATCTCCTGCACGTCGCCGCTCATGCGGGCGATGATGTCGCCCTTGCGCTCTTCGCTGAAGAAGCCGAGCGACAGCGAGGTTATCTTCTTGTACAGCGAGTTGCGGATGTCGCGCACCACGCCTGTACGCATAGGTATGATGGCTGCCGAGGACAGGAAGTAGGCGGCCGTCTTGAGGAAGGTCATGAAGGTGAGAATCAGACCTATCAGCAGCAGAGTGGTCACGGGGTTGGTGATGCTGATCAGTTCGCGCACGTAGTAGTCGGCATTGTTGGACAGCACGTCCTTGATGTTGCCGCTGCCCCAATCCATGAGGTGGGTGGCTGTGGCATGTCCCTTGACGTCGAAGAGTATTTGCAGGATGGGGATGATGGCTGCAAACGAGAAGATGTTGAGTATGGCTGCCAGGATATTGAATATCACCGAGCCTACCAGATAACGCTTATAGGGCGGTACGAACCGTCTGATAATTTGTAAAAACTCTTTCATAATTACAAAGGTATGTCATTTATGAATATAAAACAACAAAAGGGGTAATGTTTTTTACGCCTCGGCGTGTATTTCTTCGCCGAAGAGTGTGGCGCTGGTGCTGCCGGTGATGCGCACGCGTATGGTTTCGCCCACGTGGTGGGTGCCCTTGTCCACAACTACCGCCTTGTTTTGCGGGGTGCGTCCCATGAGCTGTTCGCGGCTGCGCTTGCTCACGCTCTCGAGCAGCACGTCGAACTCGCGGCCCACATCCTTGCGGTTCTGCTCGGCGCTGACCTCGGTCTGGAGCTGTATGAGCTGGTTGAGTCGGGCAATTTTGACCTCCTCGGGCACATTGTCGGGCAGATGTTTGGAGGCGTAGGTGCCGGGTCGCTCGGAGTACTTGAACATGAAGGCGCTGTCGAAGCCCACCTCGCGCACGAGCGAGAGGGTGAGCTCTTGATCTTCCTCGGTCTCGTCGTGGTAGCCCACAAAGAGGTCGGTGGATATGCCGCAGTCGGGTATGATGCGCCGTATGGCGGCTATGCGCTCCAGATAGTCCTCGCGGGTGTACTTGCGGTTCATCAGATGGAGTATTTTGTTGGAGCCGCTCTGTGCCGGGAAGTGTATGTGGTGGCAGAGATTGGGCTCCTCGGCAATGGCGTAGAGTATGTCGTCGGTCATATCCTCGGGGTTGGAGGTGGTAAAGCGCACGCGCATATCGGGCACCGAGCGCGCCACAAGCCGCAGCAGCTGGGCGAAGGATGTGGAGCCCTCCTCGCGCTTGCCGGCGGGCGAGAGTCCATAGGAATTGACGTTCTGGCCAAGCAGCGTCACCTCGCGGAAGCCCCGGTCGCGCAGGTCGGCAACCTCGCGCAGGATGCTGTCGACATCGCGTGAGCGCTCGCGGCCTCGGGTGTAGGGCACGATGCAGTAGTGGCAGAAGTTGTTGCATCCGCGCATGATGCTGACAAATCCGCTGATGTGGGCGAGGCCTATACGCTGCGGGATTACATCCCGGTAGGTCTCGGTCTTGCTCAGGGCGATGTCGATGGCATTGTGGCCGGTCTCGCACTGCGCCATCATGTCGGGCAGATTGAGATAGCTGTCGGGCCCGCATACCAGATTGGCGTGGTGGTGGTCAATGAGTTCGTCCTTGACGCGCTCTGCCATACATCCCAGTACACCCAGGATGAGGCTGCGGCCCTTCTTCTGCTCGGCATGGAGGGTCTCGAGGCGGTTGTATATCTTGTTCTCGGCGTTCTCGCGTATGCTACAGGTGTTGAGGAAAATGGCGTCGGCGTCGGCCTCATTGTCACACAGGTCATAGCCCGCCATCTTCATGATGGAAGCCACCACCTCAGAGTCTGCCACGTTCATCTGGCATCCGTAGGTCTCTATATACAGTTGTTTCATTATCTTGAATATTCTATAGGTTTTCTATCTGTGTCTGCGTTCAATCATGCCGCGCGAAACGGCCATGAACAGGGCGAAGAAGAGGGCTCCCGTGGCCAGACCTGCCAGTGCGTCGATGGCGTAGTGGGCCTGGATGTAGACCGTGGCGAGGCAGAGGAACACGTAGAGCGGCAGCAGGCATATCAGGAGCTTGCGGCTGCGCACATGCCACAACAGGAGCATGCACACGGTGGATATGCCCACATGAGAGCTGGGGAAGGCTGCCGTGGGGCGTTCTCCGGCGGCTTTGGCGTCTTCGACCATCTGGTAGAAGATGCCGTCGGTATAGCCCGGAGTGGCGAGGCAGTCGGTGTGGGTGCTGAAGTAGTGGCCCAGGTTGGGGAACACGCCTTCGGCGATATGGCGCAGACCTACCGCCTTATAATAAAAGGTGGGGCCCACGACCGGCACCAGGTCGAAGATGACATAAAAGGCCATAAACGATGCCATGATGACGAATATGCAACGCTGGAACTCGGCATAGTGGCGGAGGAAATAGACCAGAGCCACGCAGGCTATCATGGGGTAATAGGCGGCGTAGCCCATGCTCATCAGCTCGGAGATGACGGGCGAGGAGAACTTCTCGGCAAACACCAGCGCGGGCTGGAAACCAAACAGCGCCTGCTCCCACTGGGCAAAGACGTGGTCCAGATTGGGCAGCACGCGGTTGAGCTCATAGGTATCGGGATACCACCATGCCAGCAGCGCCATCTGTCCCACAACTCGGGCAAACATAGTGGCACGGCAGGGCACGATGCGATAGACTGTCCACAGGGCAGCCATCATCGCCACCACGCGCATGCGGCCCCAAATCATCGAGTCGGGGTTGGCGAGCTTGGTATAGGTAAACAGGATAAAGAGCAGGGTAAACACCAGATAGCCCAGCACCACCCACTCCATCGCCAGGAGTCCGCGGCGCGGCTGTTTCTCTATGCGGAAATAATCTAACAGTTTTTTCACTTCTTGTATGTATTATGATATGCAAGCCGATGGCTTCAGAGCCATCCCTCTTTCTTGTACCAGTCGATGGTTTCGGCCACGCCGCGGGCGAGGTCGTAGTGGGGGTGGTAGCCCAGCTCGTCCATAGTGGGCTCGATGTCACAACGCCAGTTGCGCTGGCGCAGGATGTTGAACTTATCGTGGTTGAGGGCTGAGATGCGTCCGGTGGAACGCGCCACGAGTTCGCCTATGGATGTCACAATCCTCAGCACCCAAACCGGCGCAGTGATGCGTATCCACCAGGGGTTGCCCAATGCCTTACGGATAAGGTTGCTGAAATCGGACGAACGATAGACATTGCCGTCGCTGAGGAAGTATTTGCGACCGTTCATGCCGTGGTCGAGGGTGAGGAATATGGCTTGCACCACGTCTTTGACATAAACAAAGGTGATGTCCTGACGCTGGAAGCCTACGGCGAAGTCGATGTGGTTGCTGATGGATTTCGCCATCATGAAGTAGTCTTTCTCCCGAGGGCCATAGACGCCCGTGGGTCGGAGAATGACGTATGGAAAGTTGTTGCCTACGGACTCGAGGAACCTTTCGGCCTTGAGTTTGCTCTTGCCGTAAGCAGTATTGGGGCGGGGGTAGTCGTGCTCGGTTATCTCCTGATAGGGCTGCTCTTCGCGTATGGCTCCCATCACGCTGAGCGAACTGAGATAAACAAAGCGGTGGATGGGCATCTGCAGGTTGAGTATCGCCTTGACCAGCCGCTTGGTTCCCTCGGTGTTGACCTCATAGAACGTGTCCTCGTTGAGGCACTTCGTGGCTCCGGCGGCATGGATGATGTAGTCGAAGGAATGGGGGCTTAACGCCTCTTCCAATCGCTCTTGCGAAGAGAAGTCCAGCTCGATAAAGTGGATACGTGGGTCGGCGAGATACTTACGCGAACTCGATGGGCGCACGGCTGCCCAGGTCTCCATGCCAAGGCGCAATGCCTCCTCAACGATAAAGCTGCCTATAAAGCCGCTCGCACCCGTTATAAGTATGTTCATTAATGGTGAATTATGTAATCAGTATGCAAAATTACATGAAAATAAGCGTATTACAAAATAATTGCACCATTTTGTTGGTTTTTGCCCCATTCGCCACCACATTTGGGGGCTTGCGCCCCCTGTCTCCCATGCCTGTGGGTGGCGTCTTGGTGGTGGCGGCGATAGTGGCTACTTCTTGATATGACGATGGGGAATGTCCCACTTCTGGCACTGCTCGCACCAGGCGCGCTCGGTATTGCCGGTATAGTTGGGCTCGTCCACGCGCACATCCATCTTCTTTCCAGCCGGCTTGCGGGTATTTTTCCGCTGCTGCCCACTGCTTGACGGGCTGTTGCTTCGCATCTCCCGGGCGCGGCGGTTATTGTACTCAGCTTCCTGTCGCTGGTGGTTGGCGTCATACTCAAACAAACCATGCTGGGCATGGTATCGATTGATGTTGGCTTCATGTTGCCTGTATACCGACTCGGCAATGGGGCGGTCGTACAGTTGTTGCTGCCCTTTGAGCGGGATATAGATAATGTGGCTCCAGTCTTTGGCTATCTTTATGGTCGGCGCATCGATGTAGGCGCCCTGGCTATAACTAAGGAATCCCGGTTGGTAGAAACGTCCACCCACGACGATGTAGTCGCTCTCATACTTCACGTTGTCGGGGCCGAAATCGCGGGCAAGGATACCCAGGTTGTAGGCTCGGAGCTGTATCCAGCAGCCACCATTGGCGTGGCCCGTGATGTTGAGGCTCACCTCGCCAGCCTTGCCGCCCGATTTGGCATAGAAGTAAGTGGTGTTGGAAGCGGGTAAGGTTCCGAAGGCGGGATGGACGATGCCTGCCGATGTCTGCGCCACGTGACGTTTAGCCTGCGACTGCGTGGCCGCACTGCGTGGAGTCTGCGTGGAAGTAGAGCGATTTCCATTCCGCGCCTGTGCCTGCTGTCGTTGCCTATTGGCAGTCTCCTTGCGCTGTTGCCGAGCCAGCAATCGGTCTTTCTGAGCCTGGTCGGCCTGTGCCATGGCCAGCAGGTTCTGCGTCTTGGCCGTCTTGGGTATCTCGGTGATAAAACACTTGTCTACACGGGCGATGAACTCGTAGAAGGGAGCCGTTATCCGAGTCTTCCACAGTTTGTCGTTGTCGTTGGCACGTGCCAGATAGGGCCCCAAGTACTTCACCATGTTCTTAGCCATGTGCTTGACCATGTGCTTGGGTTTCTTCTGTTCCGGGATGACCGTCTGCCCCATGGCATCGATTACCACGATGGTGCCCCGGTCGGTCTTGCAGGTGAAGAGAGCCGTCCGCTCAATCTGTTCGGGTGTACACTGAGTGCCCTTGTACTTGGTTTGGGTGTAGATGTCATCATCCAGATACAGGTTGTCTATATCGGCGTATATGGGAGGTACAATGACCTCGCCGGCCATGTTCATCAGGCCGTAGTGACGGTCCTTTACAAACCGTATCAGCCCTATTATATTCTCGTTGTGACCGTCAGCGTTGTTGCGCAGAGGGTATGGCCATACATCGTACATACGGTCACCATACTGTCGGTCTCCATCTACAGGGCCGTTGCCTATGCGCTGCATGTCGGCACCCAGTATGTCCCATTTGCCATTGTCCTTGCGTCGGCAGAAGAGCAGTTCGCCCTCCCAGTCGGTGCCATAGTCCCATATCTTTATCTCACTATAAATGTCGCTGATGCGTTGGCCTCGGGCATTGATAACATAGCAGTTGGGGTGGTCATTGATGATAATGTAGTAGGGCGTAATATCGGCAAAGGGATAAGTGCCGTTTCCCACAATGTTAAAGTCGCGGTCTATAATATAATAGTCGTTGCTCCCCTTGTACCGTGCCTCGCCTAAATAGCATCGATAGGGGAAGAAGAGGAAATCGAAGTAAGGCTGGACAACCCATTGGCCAGAGCTGTCGACGATACCCTGCAGGCCATTGGGGCCTTTCTTGGTGGTGCAGGAAGGTAACTTCCACTTGTCGAACCGTGACTGTGCGCTGGAGACTACTGTCGACAGACCCAGAAGGGCAATGAGTAGGCTGCGTTGAATGGAGATTGTGGGCATAAGCTATATTTTATAGAGTTAGATATACTGCATCAGCACATCCCATACACAGATGATATGGCACACCGAACCGAGGAGCACGAAGAAGTGGAAGATGGTATGGTTGTACTGCCGCTTGTGTAGCGTATAGAAAAGCGCGCCGGTGATATAGGCCACTCCCTCGGCGATAAGCCATACCACTGCCGAGGTACTCACGGCGTCCATCAGCGGCTTGAAGGCTGCCAGCACCGACAGGCCCATCAGCACGAAGCACAGAGTTTCGAGGTTGCTGTGGGCCTTGAGCTTGCGAAATGCCATGATGGTGCCGGTGATGGCGCAGAGCCACACGAAGACAAACAATCCCCATCCCCAGTAGCCCTCATCGCGCAGAGCCACGAGGGTGATGGGCGAATAGGAGCCGGCTATGTGCCAGTAGATGGCAGCATGGTCCCATCGGCGCAGCCGCTCTTTCCATACAGACTTGGCGCTGAGGGCGTGGTAGACGGTGGATGCCGTATAGGAGCAGAGCATGCCAAAGAGGTAGAGTATCACGCCCGCCGTGGCCCAGCCGTTGTGGGCCTGGGCGCACCATACCAGAAAGATGGTGCCTATCACCACGCCGAGCATGATGCCGCCGGCGTGGCTCCACGAGTTCCAGAGTTCCTCTGTGTGCGTGTACTTTATCTTCATCTCCTATGGCGCATCTTGACCACGGGCTTGTCATTGCCGACAAGCGTGAAGTCGAGTTGTTTCTTTTCGAGATTGGTCTTGGCCACCTGGATGCGCACAGCGTCGCCCAGCTGGTACTTGTGGTGGCGACGACGGCCCACGAGGCAGAAGTTGCGCTCGTCAAACTCGTAGTAGTCGTCGTCCAGGTCGCGCATGGGTATCATGCCTTCACAGTGGTTCTCGTCTATCTCGGCATAGATGCCATAGGCTGTGATGCCGCTGATGTGGGCGTCGAACTGCTCGCCCAGGTGGTCGCCCATAAATTCCACCATCTTGTACTTGATGGAGTCGCGCTCGGCGTTCTGTGCCACCAGTTCCATGTCAGAGCAGTGCTCGCAGAGCTCCTCATAGTGCTTGGCGTTGGCCGAACGGCCGCCCTCAGCGTAGCGGGTGAGCAGGCGGTGGACCATGGTGTCGGGATAGCGGCGGATGGGACTGGTAAAGTGGGTGTAGTATTCGAACGCCAGACCGAAGTGGCCTATGTTCTTGGTGGTGTATTTGGCCTTCATCATGGCTCTCAGCGCCACCTTCTGTATCAGGTTCTGCTCGGGGTGTCCGTCACATTCCTCCATGAGTCGGTTGATGCTCTTTGCCATGGCTTTCTTGGTGCCGTCGGTCTTTACCCTGTATCCGAACTTGGCTATAAACTCACGCAGCGTCTCCATCTTTTGTGGGTCGGGGTTGTCGTGTACGCGGTAAGGCAGCGTTTTGGCCTTCCTGCCTTTCGCCGTCTTGCCCACGCTCTCAGCCACAGTCCTGTTGGCGAGCAGCATGAATTCCTCTATCAGCTTGTTGGCGTCCTTTGAGCGCTTGAAGTAGCAGCGTATGGGTTTGCCCTTTTCGTCGATGTCGAAGCGCAGTTCCTCTGAGTCAAACTTCACTGCACCATTCTTGAACCGGGCAGCGCGCAGCCTCTTGGCCAGTCTGTCGAGAGTCACTATCTGTTCGGCGTTCTCGCCACGGTATTTGCCGTCCTTGGGCTTGGGAGCCGGTTCGCCGGTGCCATCCACCACTCCGTTGTCTTCCAGTATCTTCTGCGCGTCTTCATAAGCATATCTGCGGTTAGACCGGATGATGGTATGCACGATGCGGTAGTCTCTTACCATGGCGTCTTCGTCGAGGTTGAAGACCACGCTGTAGCAGAGCTTGTCTTCGTCGGGGCGCAGCGAGCAGACGAAGTTGCACAGCCGCTCGGGCAGCATGGGGATGGTGCGGTCTACCAGATAGATAGACGTGGCGCGACGCTCGGCCTCGCGGTCTATGATGTCGCCCTCGTGCACATAGTGAGACACGTCGGCGATATGTACGCCTACCTCCCAGAGTCCGTTGTCGAGGCGCTTGATAGACAGCGCGTCGTCAAAGTCCTTGGCGTCCTTGGGGTCTATGGTACAGGTCCAGGTGTTGCGGAAGTCCTCGCGCTCGGCCTCGTCCTGCTTCGTGATTTCGCCCGTTATCTTGTCGGCGGCATCTTCCACAGCCTTGGGGTAGCGGTAGGGCAGTCCGTACTGGGCGAGGATGGTGTTCATCTCCACATCGTTGTCGCCACACTTGCCCAGGATGTCCACCACTTCGCCTATCATGTTGGTGTGCTCCTCGTCGGGCCAGCTCACAATCTTTACCACCGCCTTGTCGTCGGTCTGACCTTTCTTCAGCCTCTTCTTGGGGATGAGTATGTCGCGCGCCAGATTGTCGTTGGTCTTCAGGAAGGCGATGTCCTTGCCTACCACCAGCTTGCCCACGAAGGTGTCTTTCTTGCGCTCCAGTATCTCTATCACCTTGGCCTCCTTGATATGGTTCTGGCGACGCGCCATCACCGATACCCTCACCTTGTCGCCGTCGAGCGCGCCCATGGAGTTGCGCTCCGACACGAAGATGGGCTGCTCGCCGTCGGAGGGTACGAATGAGTTCTTGCCGTTAGACTTCCGTCTGAATACGCCTTCCTGTACCTGGCCCTTGGTGTTGAGCTGATACGAGTTGATGGACGTGCGCACGAGGAAGTCGTCCCACGCCATCTCTTCCATCGTGTCTACTGCCAGCATCTTGGCAGGATGGGTGTCCAGGTGTAGGGCTCTGAATATCTCTTTGAATGTATAGACTCGTTCCGGATTTGCGGAGAAGAAATTAACCAGCATCTCGGACAGCTGCCGTTTGGTGATGCGCTTCCCGCCTTTCTTTGCTTTTCCCATAATGGTAGTGTTTTAGAATTATATTGCAAATTAAGGGAAAAAAAATGATATAACGAAGAAAAAGTTGATAAATTTCGGTTACACCCTCGTCAGCCCTGCCGTTATGGTGACGACGATGCCGCCCTCCGCCATATATATTAATAAGGTGTAGGCAGTCTCCTTGCCCCTTGCCCTTGCCCCTACGGTGGCGGCAAGCCCCTCTGATGGCGTCGCCAGCCCCCCGACGCGCGCCGAAATTAGGAAAATGCACATAATCGTCACTCCCTCAGTCAATTTCTTGGTAGAAAGCATCTCGCAATTCAAGTTTTTTATCTAACTTTGTCCCATACGAATATTTATAACCACTTTTACAGAGCACAACTAATTCATGAAAAAAAGAGGAATTACCACATTGTGGCTTCTGATGGTGGCGCTGGTCATGATGGCCAAGAGCTATACCGTCACATCGCCCAACGGGCAGCTTACCGCCCAGGTAGAGGTAGGCACAGTCATCAAGTACAGTCTCAAGGACGCCAGCCAGCAGCTCGTGCTGCCCTCGGCCATAGCCCTCAAGACCGACAGAGGCACATGGGGAGAGAACTCCCATCTGCGCCGTGCCGTGAAGACAACCCACCGTGGCCAGATAGCCGCCTTTGCCTACAAGCGCAACGAGGTGAGCGACTGCTACAACCAGTTGCGCCTCCAGTTCAAGGAGGGATTTGACCTCATCTTCCGCCTCTACGACGAGGGCATGGCCTACCGTTTCGCCTCGACCCTCAAGAGCGAGGTTACCATCAACGACGAGCAGGCGCAGATGCGTTTTGCCCGCGACTGGAAAGCGCAGATACCCTATGTGCGCGACAGTGGCGACCGCGAAGACCAGCTCCACAACTCGTTTGAGAACAACTATACCCACACCGCGCTGTCACAGCTCATGGACACCCGCCTCATCTTCACCCCGCTCATCGTCGAGGCCGACAAGGGCGTGCGGCTCTGCGTGGCAGAGAGCGATGTCGAGCACTATCCCGGGCTCTTCTGGCTGGGCAACGGCAAGACGCCCGAGCTCACCGGCGTGTGTGCCCCCTATCCCAGCGGCATCAAGATTGGAGGCTACCGACTGCTCGAGCAGCTGCCCACAGGTCGCGAGAACTATCTCGTCAAGGCCCATGCGCAGCAGCAGTTCCCCTGGCGCATCATCTGCTATGCCACTGCCGACGAGCAGTTGCTCGACAACGACATGGTATACCGCCTTGCCTCACCCTCTCGCCTCGCCGACACCTCATGGATACGCCCCGGCAAGGTGGCTTGGGACTGGTGGAACGACTGGGGAGTATACAAGGTAGACTTCCGGGCCGGTATCAACACCGAAACCTATAAGTACTACATCGACTTTGCCCACCGCCACGGCATAGAGTACATCCTCCTCGACGAGGGATGGGCCAAGCGCCGTCGCAACGACCTCTTCGCCATCGTGCCGGGCATAGACATCAAGGCCATCGTAGACTATGGCAAGGCCAAGGGCGTCGGCGTGATCCTCTGGGCCGGCTACTATCCCTTCGACAAGGACATGGAGCGCGTGTGCAAGCACTACTCGGAGATGGGAGTCAAGGGCTTCAAGGTCGACTTCATCAACAGCGACGACGCCCGCATCGTAGACTTCCACTACCGTGCCGCCGCGATGACCGCCAAGTACCACCTGCTCATCGACTTCCACGGCACCTACAAGCCCACCGGACTCAACCGCACCTATCCCAATGTCATCAACTTTGAGGGCGTCAACGGACAGGAGCAGACCAAGTGGTGTACCATCAAGGAGTACAACCAGCCTCTCTACGATGTCACCGTACCCTTTGCCCGCATGCTCGCCGGACCTATGGACTACACCCAGGGAGCCATGATCAACGGCACCCAGACCACCTATGCCCCCAACAACTCACGGCCTATGAGCCAGGGCACCCGCACCCACCAGCTGGCGCAGTATGTGGTCTTCCTCTCGCCCCTCAATATGCTCTGCGACTCGCCCACCCACTACAACCAGGAAGAGGAGTGCACCCGATTTATCGTGTCGGTACCCACCGTCTGGGACGAGACCATCCCGCTCAAGAGCGAGATAGGTGAGTATGTGGCAGTGGCACGCCGCAAGGACGGCAAATGGTTTGTGGGTGCGCTCACCAACTGGACCGCGCGCGACCTCACCCTCGACCTCTCGCCGCTCAACATCGCCGGTCGCCAGGCCGACGCGTTCTACGACGGCATCAATGCCGACCGTTCGGCAGAAGACTACAAGCGCTGCCAGATTACCATCCCCGAGGACGGCAAGCTCAAGGTGCACCTCGCCCCCGGCGGTGGATTTGTCATGGCGGTAGAGTAGGAGAGCGCCACTATCTCCGCCACGGCGGAATGCCCCGATACAGAGCCTCGGGCGTAGCATACGGGTTTGCCCGATTGCCCCGAGGCCGATACTGATGGAAATACGGATATCGCTGATTTGCCTGATAGCATTTGCCAAGAATATCAGACCAATCAGCGATATCCGTATTCGTTTTGTAGGAGCAGATATAGATGCGGTGATTGGTTTAGGGGTTGATACTTGTGCTGGATGCGGGGACGGGTGATTGGTTTGTGGTTGATGCTTGTGATGGATGCGGGGGCGGGTGATTGGTTTGGGGTTGATGCTTGTGATGGATGTGGGGTTTCCGATTGGTTTGGGGTTGATAATTGTGATGGATGTGGGGTTGGGCGATTGGCCTGATTTTATGGGCATCATCCCCAAGGCATAGCAGGTCCATTCCAGCAGCAACTCTGTAGGAGTTGCGATTTCCCAGCCCAGGGTTGCGGGCGAAGCACGCTACCCTGGGTATATATACAATAAGGTATAGCAATGCTGTAAGTATTGCGTTTAGCCGAAGGCGTTACCCCGACGCAAACCCATCGCTACCTATATGTAGGGGAATTATCCAACTGAGTATAACGCCTACGGCTAAGCGCAACTCTTACAGAGTAGCAATATTAGTGGGTGCATTACCCAGGGTAGCGGGCCATGCCCGCAACCCTGGGCTATGTAATCGCAACTCCTACAGAGTTGCCGGGGGTTGCGTACCATCCACAACGGACTAACCATACATGCCCCATCGGTTCGCACCATCCACAATGTGCTAACCATACATGACGCATAGGTGCGTACTATCTATAATAAATGGAGGCCCGTCAGCAGCGGCAACTCCTACAGAGTTGCCAGGGGTGCGTACCATCCACAACGGACTAACCATACATGCCCCATCGGTTCGCACCATCCACAATGTGCTAACCATACATGACGCATAGGTGCGTACTATCTATAATAAATGGAGGCCCGTCAGCAGCAGCTACTCTGTAGGAGTTGCGATTTCCCAGCCCAGGGTTGAGGGGCGAAGCACCTCTACCCTGGGTAAGGATATAAAAAGAGATGGCAACTCTGTAGGAGTTGCGATTAGCCGAAGGCGTTACCCCCGACGCACCCCCATTCCACTTCACATATTATCAGACCACCCCCAACGCAGATAATCATAAAAAATGTTTGATTTCTGTAATACATATTCAAAAATATGCGTAACTTTGTCTGTGAAAACAATATACGCGATATGAACGACAACCACAACAGCCGACGGGGAGGACGACGCGAGGGCGCCGGACGACCATCGACAGACAGCAAACTCTTTACCTTCAGGGCACCACGACAGGTGGCGACGCTGATAGACAGCCACCCCAACAAGAGCGAGTTTATCACCCGATGCATCCGACAGGCTGCCAGCGCCACCACAGCGCTCGGGCGGATGGGCACCGTGGTGAGCGCCACCGAACTGGACGACCTCGCGCTGCCCTACTTCGACATAGGGCTGGTGGCGGGCTTCCCCATACCGCTCGACAACGACGAGCGCAGCCAGGACATCAACCTCCTGCGCATGCTCTGCCCCAACCCCGAAGCATCGTATCTCATACGCGTCGAGGGCAACTCGATGATAGACGCCGACATCCACTCGGGCGACATCGTCATCGTAGACAAGAGCCGCCGCAACCCCTCGGAGAGCGAGGTGGCGGTATGCGAGCTCAATGGAGAGTACACCCTCAAGCGCTTTGTACGGCGGGGCGACGAGGGATGGCTCGTTCCCGCCAACCCCGACTTCCCCGAGATACGCGTGACGCCCGCCGACTCCTTCAGCGTATGGGGTACGGTGACGTATATCATCCACCGGCCCAGAGACTGACGATATGTGGGCACTGGTAGATTGCAATAGCTTCTTCTGTTCGGTAGAGAAGGTGTTCCACCCGGGACTCCAGGGACGACCCGTGTGCGTGCTGTCGAGCAACGACGGCTGCATCGTGGCGCTCACGCCCGAAGCCAAGGCCGTGGGACTGCGCCGCGGCGACCCGCTCTTCAAGGTGAGCGACATCGTGGAGCGCCACCAGGTCAGGGTGTTCTCGACCAATATGCAGCTCTACGCCGCCATGAGCAAGCGGGTGACCAACATACTGCGGCAGAGCATCATGCGCGTCGAGAACTACAGCATCGACGAGAGCTTCTGCGACCTCGGAGGATATGAGCGCCACCACAACCTGACGGAGATGATGCGCGACATAGCCGGGCGCATACGCCTGTGGACCGACATACCCGTGAGCGTGGGCATAGCCCCCTCCAAGACCCTCGCCAAGATGGGCAGCAAGTTTGCCAAGCAGTATTGCGGCTACCACGGCGTGTGCTGCATAGACAGCGACGACAAGCGGCGCCGCGCACTGCAGCTCTTCGACCTCGCCGACGTGTGGGGGATAGGACGCCGTACGCTGGAGCGGCTCAACTATTACGGCATACACTCGCCGCTGCAACTGGCAGACAAGAGCGAGGCGTGGGTGAAGAGCCATCTCGCCAAACCGGGAGTGCAGACATGGATGGAACTCAACGGCCAGCCCTGTATAGACACCACCGAGGTGAGGCGCAACCAGACGGTGACCACCTCGCGCAGCTTCGGCAGCATGGTCGAGAGCATGGAGCAGCTCAAGTCGGCGGTAGCCACCTTTGCCGCGTCGTGCGCCAACAAGCTGAGAGGTCAGCAGGCCGTGGCGCGACAGGTCACGGTGTTTATCGCCAGCAACGCCTTTCGCGACGACCTGGCGCAGTATGCCAATGCCGCCACCGTGACGGTGCTCACCCATACGGCCGACACCATGGAGATAACCGCCGCCGCTCTCCAGGCGCTGGCGCACATCTACCACCACGGGGTGATGTACAAGAGGGCAGGGGTGACGGTGAGCGACATCATCGCCGCCCACGCCGCCACAGCCGACCTCTTCGACCCCATCACCAACAGGGCAGAGCGGGCACAGCTCATGGCAGCCACCGACAACATCAACCAGCGCTACGGGCTGAAGACCATCAGACTGGCAGCCGAAGGCGACGAGCAGCAGCCTTGGAAGGTGAAATGCGAGCACCGCAGCCCCAACTACCTCACGGATATCAGAGACATACTCGTAGTGGGATGACCCTACGCGCCGTGCAGACTACCATGGCCGGCGCGCACCGTAAGTTACGAGCCCTCGTGTCGTACGAAACGAGCCCACGTATCAACCGTCACGAGCTCACGTATCAACCGTCACGAGCCCGCCATGACCATCGCCATGGCAGCCAATGCGGTCGCGACAACCCTAAGGACGGTCGCGCCGTTCCCCGAGGCCATCATAATCATTACCATGACAGTTATTATTTTTGCAGAGTTGGATATAAGGATTGCAGCGTTGGCCATAAATAATGCAGAGCAGCCAATAAGTGTTTCAAGGTTTGATACACATTTTCCCACGGTGTTCAAATGTAAATGCAAATCGATTGATTTGAGCGCATTTGGCCGGTACGCACCCCCGGCAACTCTGACGGAGTTGCGATTACATAGCCCAGGGTTGCGGGCCATGCCCGCAACCCTGGGTAATGCCCCCACTAATATAGCTACTCTGTAAGAGTTGCGCTTAGCCGTAGGCGTTATACTCAGTTGGATAATTCCCCTACATATAGGTAGTGATGGGTTTGCGTTGGGGTAACGCCTTCGGCTAATCGCAACTCCTACAGAGTTGCTATCTTTTTTTATATCCTAACCCAGGGTAGAGGTGCTTCGCCCCTCAACCCTGGGCTGGGAAATCGCAACTCCTACAGAGTTGCCGCTGCTGACGGGCCTCCATTTATTATAGATAGTACGCACCTATGCGTCATGTATGGTTAGCACATTGTGGATGGTGCGAACCGATGGGTCATGTATGATTAGTCCATTGTGGATGGTGCGAACCGATGGGTCATGTATGATTAGTCCATTGTGGATGGTGCGAACCGATGGGGCATGTATGGTTAGTCCATTGTGGCTGGTACGCACCCCCGGCAACTCTGACGGAGTTGCGATTACATAGCCCAGGGTTGCGGGCATGGCCCGCTACCCTGGGTAATGCCCCCACTAATATAGCTACTCTGTAAGAGTTGCGCTTAGCCGTAGGCGTTATACTCAGTTGGATAATTCCCCTACATATAGGTAGCGATGGTTTTGCGTCGGGGTAACGCCTTCGGCTAATCGCAACTCCTACAGAGTTGCTATACCTTATTATAAATATACCCAGGGTAGAGGCGCTTTGCACCTCTGCCCTGGGCTTGGAAATCGCACCTCCTACAGGGTTGCTGTAGGAATGTGGCTGGTATGTGATAACTGGCTCTATGAGAGCCGTGACGGTTGCGGAGTTTTGGGCCGCATCATGCGCCGTGCTGGCGTACGCCCATGCGGGCTTCGACTACGTTGACGATGTAGTCGCCCAGCTTCTCGCACTCCTGGATGATATCCATATACATGGTACCACAAGCGTAGGAGTAGGCGTGTTCGTTGACATCGTTGATGTTCTGGGTCTTGAGCTGTCCGCGATAGTTGTTGATTTCGGTCTCAAGGTTGAACGAGGTGTTGGGGTCGAAGTTCTCCTTGTGGCGCTTGAACATGGTGTTCATCTGGGTAAGTGCCGAGTCGATGAGTCCAAACATCTGATGCGTGTGGTCGTACTGCTTCTCGGTGAAGTCTTCCTTGCTCTTGAACTTGCGGTTGAGGGTGCGCGCAATGTTGTAACAGCTGTCGCCGATAGACTCTATTTCGCTTATCTCGCGCAGCATGGCGCGTATCTTGGCCTTGGTCTCGTCGCTGAGGTGCGAGTCGCTGACGTTGTCGAGGTAGTTGCCTATCTCAATCTCCATGTGGTCTGATATGCCTTCATACTTCTCGATGCGCGAGAAGAGCTTGATGAACTTATCGCTATCCTTCTCGTAGAGCAACTCATTGACCATGCCAAACATGCGCTGTATACGCTCCGAGTAGCTCTGTATTTCTTTCTGCGCCTCAAGCACTGAGAGCTCGGGGGTCTTCATGATACCGCTCTGGATGAACCGCAGGCGGAAGTCTTCGTCCTCGGCATTGGGTTTCGGCTTGATGAGTCGGCACACGAGTCGCTCTATCTGCGGGATGAACCACACGAGGATAGAGGTGTTGGCGAGGTTGAAGGTGGTGTGGAAGGCAGCGAGCACGAAGCTGAGCTTGGCGGCGTTGGCGAGGAAGCCGGGGTCGCCCTGGTGGAGCGACTCGTCGTAGCCCACAAATCCGCAGACCATGTCGACAAACGGGCGGAACACGAGCAGTATCCAGCACACGCCGAAGAGGTTGAACACCATGTGTGCAAGGGCGGCACGGCGGGCCTGGGCGTTGGCGGTGAGCGCAGCCACATTGGAGGTGACAGTGGTACCGATATTCTCACCCATCACCAAGGCTATACCCTGATAGATGGGCAGCACGCCGGTAGAGCAGAGTATCATGGTGATGGCCATGATGGCTGCCGAGCTCTGCACACACATGGTGAGCAGACTGCCGATGATGAGGAAGGTCACGGTGGTGAGCAGGCTGTTGGGGTCGAAGCTCTGGAAGAAGTCGAGTACAGCCTGGTTGTGGGAGAGGTCCATGTCGATACCCGTCTGGCGCAGGGTGCCCAGTCCGAGGAACATGAAGGAGATACCGAAAATGAAATCGCCGACCATCTTCCGCTTCTTGGAATAAATCAAGATGATAGCGATGAAGAAAGCCGGCCATACGAAGTCGGTAATGTTGAAAGAGAAACCCGCGCTCATAATCCATGCCGTAAGCGTGGTGCCGATATTGGCTCCCATGATGACGGAGATGGCTTGGGCCAAAGTGAGCAAACCGGCATTGACAAACGATACCGTCATTACGGTAGTGGCGGTAGACGACTGTACCGCGGCTGTAATAAACGTACCGGTAAGGATGCCCATTAAACGGTTGGTTGTCATGGCGCCAAGGATATGGCGCAGCTGTGGTCCTGCCATCTTCTGCAGGCTGTCGCTCATCGTTTTCATACCAAACATAAGCAAGGCTAATGAACCGATAAGCTTAAAAAAAATCCAAATCGACATATTTTTGATAAAAAGTTTGTAAGAAGTCGATAATAATTACTAATTTAGCCCTGTCAATCAAAAGAATCTATCCAATGATGAAACAGATGCTACTTATACGTTGCAAAAATAATAAAAAAGTTTTAAAAGTCAACGTTGGAAGTACACTTTCTGAAGTTTTTTCTGCTTCGGAGCTTAAAATGGACCATGGTCCGGTGTGCGCAAGGGTAAACAATAAGGTGCAAGGCATGCACTACCGGCTCTACAACGACAAGGATGTGGAGTTTCTGGATATGCGGTCGGGCTCGGGGTCACGCACGTACACGCGTACCTTATTTTTTATATGTTGCAAGGCCATCAACGACCTCTACGGCAATGTGGAGGTGCGTATAGACATACCGGTGTCTAAGGGTTACTATGTACACGTCAAGCTGGGAAGAGACATTACCGCCGACGATGTGGCACGTATACGCTGCCGCATGCAGGAGATAATAGACGCCGACACGCCCATACGCCGCCGCATGGTGACTGCCGAGGAAGCCATACGCCTCTTCAGCGAGAAGGGCGACATGTCGAAGGTGAAGCTGCTCAAAGGCCAGGGCAAGCTCTATACGGTGTACTACCAGATAGACGACTTCATCGACTACTTCTACGGTGCCCTGCTGACCAGCACCAGTGAGGTCTATCTCTTTGACCTCGTGGCCTACAGCGATGGAATGCTGCTGCGCGTCCCCTCGCGCGAAGATCCCGGCCAGTTGTGCCCAATGCCCCGCCAGCAGAAGATGTTTGATGTGTTCAAGGAGCACCACGAGTGGCAGAACATCATCGGTCTGCGCACCGTGGGCGACCTCAACGACGCCGTGGACAAGGGGTTTGCCACAGACATCATCAATGTGAACGAGGCTCTGCAGGAGAAGAAGATAGCCCGCATCGCCGACCAGATAGCCGCGCGCCACGATGTGAAGCTGGTGCTGCTGGCCGGTCCGTCGTCGTCGGGAAAGACCACAACCTGCAAGCGACTGAGCATACAGCTGCTCACCTGCGGACTCAAGCCACTCCAGATATCGCTCGACGACTACTTCATAGACCGCGACAAGACTCCGCTCGACGCCAATGGCGAGTATGATTATGAGAGCATACACGCCCTCAACATAGCCCTCATCAACGAGCAGTTTAATGCCCTCTTCAAGGGCGAGGAGATAGAGTTGCCCAGATACAACTTCCAGACGGGCAAGAGCGAGAAGAGCGGCAAACGGCTGAAGCTGGGCCCCAATGACATAGTGGTGGTCGAAGGCATACACGCCCTCAACCCCGAGCTTACCGCCCAGATTCCCGAGCAGCAGAAGTTCCGCGTGTATGTGTCGGCACTCACCACCATCCTGCTCGACGAGCACAACTATATCCCCACGACCGACAACCGGTTGCTGCGCCGCATCATACGCGACTACAAGTATCGTGGCGTAAGCGCCCAGGAGAGCATACACCGCTGGCCCAGCGTGCGCGCCGGCGAGGAACGGTGGATATTCCCCTACCAGGAGAATGCCGACGCCATGTTCAACAGTGCCATGCTCTACGAACTGGCCGTCATCAAGCAGCAGGCTGAACCGCTGCTCGAGCAGGTGCCCGAAAACTGCGAGGAATATGCCGAGGCACACCGCCTGCTCAAGTTCCTGCGCTATTTCCATGCTATCTCTTACCGTCAACTGGCTCCCACCAGTCTGCTGCGCGAGTTCCTTGGCGGTAGTTCATTCAAATACTAAAACTAAAACAGTTATTCATTTTACCTTGACATCCTGTTATGGAAGAAGACATCGTGATCAAAGAGTTGGACCAGGTTGTAGTAAGATTCTCTGGCGACTCCGGTGACGGCATGCAATTGGCCGGCAACATCTTTTCTACCATTTCTGCCACCGTGGGCAACGACATCAGTACCTTCCCCGATTATCCTGCCGACATCCGTGCCCCGCAAGGCTCGCTTACGGGTGTTTCCGGATTCCAGGTGCACATCGGCGACGGCACGGTATATACTCCCGGTGACCGTTGTGACGTGCTGGTGGCGATGAATGCCGCTGCGCTGAAGACCCAGTACAAGTATACGAGGCCCCAGGCCACCATCATCATCGACACCGACAGTTTCGGTCCCAACGACCTGCGCAAGGCCGATTTCCTCACCGACGACTATCTGGGCGAACTGGGCATAGACCCCGACTGCGTGGTGGCTTGCCCCATCACCACGATGGTGAAACACTGTCTGGAAGACTCGGGTATGGACAACAAGAGCATTCTCAAGTGTCGCAACATGTTTGCCCTGGGAATGGTGTGCTGGTTGTTTGACCGCAACCTTGAACTCGCCGAAGAGTTCTTGCACCATAAGTTTGGCAAGAAGCCCCAGGTGGCTGAGGCCAACATACGCGTGGTGCATGCCGGCTACGACTATGCCCACAACACCCATGCCGGCGTGCCCGCCACCTATCGCATAGAGACCCACTCCAAGGTGCCCGGACGCTATATGGACATCACCGGCAACAAGGCTACCGCCTACGGACTGATAGCCGCCGCCGAAAAGGCAGGACTGAAGTTGTATCTGGGTTCATACCCCATCACTCCCGCCACCGACATACTGCACGAACTGTCCAAGCACAAGTCGTGTGGCGTCATCACGGTGCAGTGTGAAGACGAGATATCGGCTTGCGCCAGCGCCATAGGTGCCTCGTTTGCCGGAGCACTGGCAGCCACCTCTACCTCGGGTCCCGGCATCTGTCTGAAGAGCGAGGCCATCAACCTGGCTGTCATCGACGAGTTGCCGCTGGTCATCATCGACGTTCAGCGTGGCGGTCCCTCGACCGGTCTGCCCACCAAGAGCGAGCAGACCGACCTGCTGCAGGTGCTCTACGGCCGCAACGGAGAGAGTCCCATGCCCGTAATCGCTGCCACCAGCCCCACCGACTGCTTCTCGGCAGCCTACATGGCAGCCAAGATAGCCCTGGAGCATCTCACCCCCGTGGTGCTGCTCACCGACGCCTTCATCGCCAACGGTTCGGCGGCATGGCGTCTGCCCAAGATGGACGACCTGCCCGAGATACATCCCCACTATGCCACCAGCGACCAGCGCTACAGGTATACCCCCTATCAGCGCGACCCCGAAACCTGTGTGCGCTATTGGGCTATACCCGGACAGGAAGGCTATACACACATTCTGGGCGGACTGGAGAAGGACGGCAAGACCGGCAGCATATCGACCGAGCCCGAGAACCACGATCTGATGGACCATCTGCGCTCGCGCAAGGTGGCTCGCATCGAAGTGCCCGACCTCGAGGTGCAGGGCGACAAGGACGACGCTGAACTGCTCATCGTGGGATTCGGTTCGACCTACGGCCATCTGCTCTCCACGCTCAAGGAACTGCGTGGCAAGGGTTACAAGGTGGCACTGGCACAGTTCAAGTATGTCAACCCGCTGCCTCACAATACCGTCGAGGTGCTCAACCGCTATCCCAAGGTAGTGGTGGCCGAACAGAATCTGGGTCAGCTGGCTGCGCTGCTGCGTATACGCATCAACAACTTCTCGCCCTACCAATATAATAAGGTGAAGGGCCAGCCCTTTGTGGTCAGCGAGCTCACCGAAGAGTTTGAGAAGATACTGCTTGCGCCCAACCGCACCAAGACCGGCCTCACCTATGAGGACAACATCATCGCTTAACCCTTAACAGAAGTCATTATGAACGAATATACAGCCAACGATTACAAGAAAGGGCAGCCACGATGGTGCCCTGGATGTGGCGACCATTTCTTCCTGTCCAGTCTGCACAAAGCCATGGCCGAACTGGGCGTTCCTCCCTATCAGACGGCAGTAATCAGCGGCATAGGTTGCTCCAGCCGTCTGCCCTATTACGTCAACACCTATGCCATGCAGACCATCCACGGACGTGCGGCAGCCATTGCTACCGGTACCAAGATAGTGAACCCCGACCTCGCCGTATGGCAGATTAGCGGCGACGGCGACGGACTGGCCATCGGAGGCAACCACTTCATCCACGCCATGCGCCGCAATATCGACCTCAACATGATACTGCTCAACAACCGTATCTACGGACTCACCAAGGGTCAGTACAGTCCTACATCGCCACGCGGTTTCGTCTCCAAGTCTTCGCCCTATGGTACGGTGGAAGACCCCTTCCGCCCCGCCGAACTCTGCTTTGGCGCCCGCGGACGCTTCTTCGCCCGAGCTGTGGCCAACGACGGTGCCGGCACTGTGGAAATCCTCAAGCGTGCCTACCAGCACAAGGGAGCCTCGGTGTGCGAGATTCTGCAGAACTGCATGATATTCAACAATGGTTGCTATGCTCCCATCTATACCCGCGAAGGTCGTAGCCGCAACGCCATCTACGTGGAAGACGGCAAGCCGCTGGTTTTCGGCGAAAACCATGAATATGGACTCGTGCAGGAAGGCTTCGGACTCAAGGTGGTCGAGATTGGACGCGACGGTTATACCCTCGACGACATCCTCGTACACGACAGCCACTGCGAGGACAACACCCTGCAGCTCAAGCTCGCCATGATGGACAATGAGCACGGTTTCCCCGTGGCTCTCGGCGTGATACGCGATGTCGAGGCTCCTACCTACGACAGCTGCGTCAACCAGCAGGTGGAAGAAGTCAAGGCCCAGAAGCCTTATCACAACTTTGAGGAACTGCTTGAGACCAACGACATCTGGGAGGTGAAGTAGCAACGTCATCTCCGCACCATCCACCCTTACCGCCGCCGGTGCCGAGATACTCTCCTTCGGCCCCGAGATGGTGAAATATAAGGCATCTTGGTGAAAAACAAGCGAAAACATTTGCAGAGTTGGGAAAATATGCGTAACTTTGCATCGTTCAGTGGAATGAGGGACTCCAACCGGAGTTCCTCATTTTTTAATAATAACCGTATGATAGATAAAAACGTTGTAAAAAGCGTAGTAGAGGAATGGCTTAAGGATAAGGAGTATTTCCTCGTGGATGTAGAGATTAGTACAGACAACCGTATCGTAGTCGAAATCGACCATGCCGATGGCGTGTGGATTGAAGACTGCGTAGAGCTGAGCAGGTTTATCGAAGACCATCTGAGCCGTGATGAAGAAGATTACGAGCTTGAGGTGGGTTCAGCCGGCCTGGGCCAGCCTTTCAAGGTTCCCCAGCAATACATCAACTTCATTGGCGAAGAGGTCGAGGTGCTCGATGCCGACGGTATCAAGGTGCGCGGCACGCTGAAGAGCGTTGACGGCAACGACTTTGTGGTCAGCGTGAGCGAGAAGGTAAAGGTAGAGGGCAAGAAGCGCCCCCAGCTCATGGATGTCGACCACCACTATCAGATGGATAAGGTGAAATATACTAAATACTTAATAAGTTTCAAATAAGCTATGGCAGCAAAGAAAACAAACGAGGTGACAATCAGTATGATTGATACCTTCAAGGAGTTTAAGGATACTAAGAACATAGACCGCACCACACTGGTGAGCGTGCTTGAAGAGAGCTTCCGCAACGTGTTGGCCAAGATTTACGGCAGCGACGAGAACTTCGACGTGATTGTCAACCCCGACAAGGGCGACTTCGAAATCTATCGCAACCGCGTGGTCGTTAACGACGGTGAGGTGCAGGACGAGAATAAGGAAATCAGCCTGACCGACGCCCGCAAGATTGAGCCCGACTACGAGGTGGGCGAGGACGTTTCGGAGAGCGTGAACTTTGCCAAGTTCGGCCGCCGCGCCATCCTTACCCTCCGCCAGACCCTGGCGTCCAAGATACTGGAGCTGGAGCACGACTCGCTCTATAATAAATATAAGGACCGCGAGGGCCAGGTTATCTCTGCCGAAGTATACCAGATATGGAAGCGTGAGGTACTTCTTGTCGATGACGAGAACAACGAGCTCATCCTGCCCAAAGCAGAGCAGATACCCTCCGATGTGTACCGCAAGGGCGAGACCATTCGTGCCGTGATAGAGCGCGTGACCAATGACAACAACAACCCCAAGATCATCCTGAGCCGTACCAGCCCCAAGTTCCTGGAGCGATTGCTCGAGGCCGAGGTGCCCGAGATAGCCGATGGTCTGATTGTCATCAAGAAGATTGCCCGCATGCCCGGCGAGCGCGCCAAGGTTGCCGTTGAGAGCTTCGACGACCGCATCGACCCCGTAGGAGCCTGCGTGGGAGTCAAGGGAAGCCGCGTGCATGGCATCGTGCATGAGTTGGGCAACGAGAACATCGACGTCATCAACTGGACCGCCAATACCAAGCTTTATATCCAGCGTGCGCTGAGTCCTGCACGTATCAACAGCATCAGCGTGAACGAGGAAGAGCACAAGGCCGAGGTCTATCTCCAGCCCGAGGAGGTCAGCCTGGCTATCGGTCGTGGCGGTATGAACATCAAGCTGGCTTCGCTGCTCACCGAGTACACCATCGACGTATTCCGTGACGTTACAGGCAACGAGGTCGAGGAAGACATCTATCTGGACGAGTTCTCCGACGAGATCGACCAGTGGGTTATCGACGCTGTCAAGGCGCTCGGACTCGACACAGCCAAGCAGGTAATCTCGGCTCCACGCGAGATGCTTATCGAGAAGGCCGACCTCGAAGAAGAGACCGTCGACCACATGCTCGATGTGCTGCGTGCTGAATTTGAACAATAATAGAAAACAATTAAGAGAAAGGAAGAGGTAATTAATGAGTATCAGATTAAATAAAGCATTAAGAGAACTGAACATCGGACTCCAGACGGCAGTGGAGTTCTTGGAGAAGAGAAAAGAACTGGGCGAAGTGAAGTCAGAGCCCAGCTTCAAGCTGAACGACGAGCAGTACAATGCTCTTCTCGAAGCGTTCAAGCAAGATGCTGATGTAAGAAACAAGGCAGAGCTGATGTCCCACAAGAAGCAACAGGACAAGAAGCAGGCTGCCGAAGAGAAGAAGCAGGCTGCCGAGGACAAGAAGCAGACCGCCGAAGCACAGCCGAAGACCAAGTCGCAGACCTTTAATGTGATTGGCAAGATAGACCTTGACAGCCTCAATAAGAAGCCAAAGTCACCCGCGCCAGCTGCTACTCCTGCCTCCGACAATACCGAGAGTAAGACCGCTGCCGTAAGTCAGAAACCGGAAGAGAAGAAAGCCGAACCCAAGGTGGAAGCACCCAAGGAGGAAAAGCCCGTAGCCAAGGAGACCCCCAAGGCCGAGAAGCCTGTGGCTGCACCCGTGGCAGAGAAGAAGGAAGAGAAGCCCTCCGCAGCCCCCGTGGCCGAGAAGGCTCCCGAGGCTCCTGCCCAGGAAAAGGCTCCCGCCGAGATGGCTCCTGCCACAGCCGGAGTCTTCAAGCTCCCCACCGAAGCCAAGAACCCCAATGCCCCCAAGGTCAATGTGCTGGGCAAGATAGACCTTGACGCCATCAACCAGAGCACCCGACCCAAGAAGAAGACCAAGGAGGAAAAGCGAAAGGAGCGTGAGGAAAAGGCACAGGCCAAGAACGGCGAGAAGAAGAAGCGCCAGCGCATAGGAAAGGAGCGCGTGGACATCAACGCCGAGGCTGAGAGCAACAACGGCCGCAACAAGAAGAAGAACGGTAACGGCAACAACAATAACCCCAATGCCAACAACGCCAACAACGCCAACAACGGTGGCAACGGCAAGAATGTCAAGAACCGCAAGCGCAACCAGAAGCCTCTCGAGGTAGACGACGAAGCCGTAGCACGCCAGGTGAAAGAGACGCTTGCCCGCCTTACCAACAAGAACCAGAACAAGAAGGGCGCCAAGTACCGCAAGGAGAAGCGAGAGGCCGTCCAGGAGAAGCTCTCCCAGGAGGCAAAGGCTGAGCGCAAGGAGAGCAAGACGCTCAAACTCACCGAGTTTGTTACCGTGAGCGAGCTCGCCACGATGATGGACGTGAGCGTCACCCAGGTCATCTCTACCCTCATGGGCGTAGGCATCATGGTGTCTATCAACCAGCGCCTCGACGCCGAGACCATCAATCTGGTGGCCGAGGAGTTCGGCTTCAAGACCGAGTATGTGAGTGCTGAGGTTCAGGAAGCCGTGAGCGTAGAGGAAGACGACGAAGCCGACCTCGTGTCGCGTGCGCCAATCGTTACCGTGATGGGCCACGTAGACCACGGTAAGACCTCGCTGCTCGACCATATCCGCAACACCAACGTGATAGCCGGCGAGGCCGGAGGTATCACCCAGCACATCGGCGCCTATAGCGTGACGATGAAGAACGGCCGCAAGGTGACCTTCCTCGATACCCCTGGCCACGAGGCGTTTACCGCCATGCGTGCCCGTGGTGCCCAGGTTACCGATATCGCCATCATCATCATCGCTGCCGACGACTCTGTGATGCCCACCACCAAGGAGGCCATCGCCCATGCCCAGGCTGCCGGCGTGCCCATGGTGTTTGCCATCAACAAGATAGACAAGCCCGGAGCCAACCCCGACAAGATACGCGAGGACCTCGCCAACATGAACCTGCTGGTCGAAGAGTGGGGTGGCAAGTATCAGTGCCAGGAGATCAGTGCCAAGAAGGGCATCGGTGTCGACGAACTGATGGAGAAGGTGCTGCTCGAGGCCGACATGCTCGACCTCAAGGCCAACCCCAACCGCAAGGCTGTGGGCACCATCATCGAGTCGTCGCTCGACAAGGGCCGCGGCTATGTCAGCACCGTGCTGATTGGCAACGGTACCCTCAAGGTGGGCGACTACGTGATAGCCGGTACCAGCTGGGGACGCATCAAGGCCATGTTCAATGAGCGCAACCAGCGCATCGACAGTGCCAAGCCCGCCGAGCCCGCCATCATCCTGGGTCTCAACGGTGCGCCCACTGCCGGCGATGCCTTCCACGTGCTCGATACCGAGCAGGAGGTGCGCGAGATAGCCAACAAGCGCGAGCAGTTGCAGCGCGAGCAGGGTCTGCGCACCCAGAAGCGACTCTCCCTCGACGACATCTCCCACCGCATCGCCCTCGGCTCGTTCAAGGAGCTCAATATCATCGTCAAGGGTGATACCGACGGTAGTATCGAGGCTCTCAGCGACTCGTTCATCAAGCTCTCTACAGAGAAGATCAATGTCAACGTCATCCACAAGGCTGTGGGCCAGATTTCGGAGAGCGATGTTACCCTCGCCGACGCGTCCGATGCCATCATCGTGGGCTTCCAGGTACGTCCTTCGGCTGCCGCGCGTAAGCTCGCCGACCAGGAAGGCGTAGAAATCAATACCTACTCCGTCATCTACGACGCCATCGACGACGTAACCTCTGCCATGGAGGGTATGCTCGACAAGGTGAAGAAGGAAATCATCACCGGACAGGTAGAGGTGCGCCAGGTCTACAAGATTTCCAAGGTGGGTGCCGTTGCCGGATGTCTCGTTACCGAAGGCAAGGTACACAGCAAGGACAAGGCGCGCGTCATCCGCGACGGTATCGTGGTCAAGACCGCTCCTATCGACTCGCTCAAGCGCTATAAGGACGATGTGAAGGAGGTACCCACAGGTATGGAGTGTGGTATCAGTCTGGTCAACTACAACGACATCCTCGAGGGCGACATCCTCGAGACCTTCACCGAGATAGAGGTAGAGCAGAAGCTCTAAGTCCGGCAGGATAGCCATACTATTGACTTAATAAGGCTATAAGCGGAAATATAGGTAGTGGCATCCTGTTCGTAGAAGAGGGTGTCACTATCATGGTTAATACGACAGAGTGTATCGGGGAGATGTGTATCCAGCCCGTTCGCTCATATGTCATGACACATTAAATCAATGGCAGACAAAGAGAAAAATGAGTTTGTAAGACAGGTGGCCGACCAGAAGTACGAGTTCGGGTTTACCACCAATGTGCATACAGATATTATCGATAAGGGACTCAACGAGGATGTGGTGCGCCTTATCTCGCAGAAGAAGGGAGAGCCCGAGTGGCTGCTCGACTTCCGCCTGAAGGCATTCCGCTACTGGCTCACCCAGCCCCAGCCCACGTGGGGCCACGTGCATTTGCCGGAGATAGACTACCAGGCCATCTCCTACTATGCCGACCCGCTCGCCAAGAAGCCCAAGGACAACAAGATAGACCCCGAGCTCGAGAAGACCTTCGACAAGCTCGGCATACCCCTCGAAGAGCGGCTCGCGCTCAGCGGCACCGCCGTCGACGCCATCATGGACTCCGTGTCGGTGAAGACCACCTTCAAGGAGCAGCTCCGCGAGAAGGGAGTCATCTTCTGCAGCATCGGCGAAGCCGTCAAGGAGCATCCCCAGTTGGTGCGCGAGTACCTGGGCTCGGTCGTTCCCTACCGCGACAATTTCTTTGCAGCACTCAACAGTGCCGTCTTCAGCGACGGCTCGTTCGTCTATATCCCCAAGGGCGTGCGCTGCCCGATGGAGCTGAGCAGCTACTTCCGCATCAACGCCCGCAACACGGGCCAGTTTGAGCGCACGCTCATCGTAGCCGAAGACGACAGCTACGTGTCCTACCTCGAGGGCTGCACCGCACCCATGCGCGACGAGAACCAGCTCCATGCTGCCATCGTCGAGATTATCGTCAAGGACAACGCCGAGGTCAAATACTCCACCGTGCAGAACTGGTACCCCGGCGACGAGCACGGCAAGGGCGGCGTGCTCAACCTTGTGACCAAGCGAGGCGACCTGCGGGGCAACAACTCCAAGCTCAGCTGGACCCAGGTCGAGACTGGCTCGGCCATCACATGGAAATATCCTTCCTGCGTCCTCCGTGGCGACGGTTCTCAGGCCGAGTTCTATTCGGTTGCCGTCACCAACCACTATCAGGAGGCCGACACCGGTACCAAGATGATACACATGGGCAAGAACACCAAGAGCACCATCATCTCCAAGGGTATCTCTGCCGGACACAGCCAGAACTCCTACCGCGGACTGGTGCGCGCCACCAGCAATGCAGACAACGCCCGCAACTACAGTTCCTGCGACTCGTTGCTGCTGGGTTCCGACTGCGGAGCCCACACCTTCCCCTATATGGATATCCACAATGACACAGCCATCGTGGAGCACGAGGCTACCACCTCCAAGATTTCGGAAGACCAGTTGTTCTACTGCAATCAGCGAGGCATACCCACCGAGCAGGCCGTAGGTCTCATCGTCAACGGCTATGCCAAGGAGGTGCTCAACAAGCTGCCCATGGAGTTTGCCGTTGAGGCTCAGAAACTGCTCAGTGTATCACTCGAAGGAACCGTAGGTTAGACCGTTATGCGACAGATTGTTACCCTATTGATGCTGGTCATGGCTGCCTCGGTGCAGGCCCAGGACGACGACAGCCCCCGTTGGTCTGTCGACGCCCACATTGGTGGCAACGCCCTTGTCAGTGGCTCCGCCTCGGGCGGCGATGTGCCCATCTATCGTTCGGGCTCCACTTCCCAGTCGGGTCTGGTCACCCGGCTTCATGTCGAGTACCTTCTGCCCATCTATTTTCCCCTCAGCGTCAAGGCCGGATATGAGCACGAAGAGATTACGATGCTCAAGGGCGACGCCTCCTACGACCTCAGCCAGCTCTCCCTTGGTGCCCGCTGGCGCCCGGCTTCGCCCCTGTGGCACGTGCAGCCCTATGCCGGCTTCGATGTGCTCTGGGCACCGTCGGCAGAGCGCGGCGGCATGGATATGGAGACCCGGATCGGCTCTCTCAACTATTCCTACCGCGCCCGAGGCGTGGTGCGCATGCCCCGATTCAGCATGGGCCCCGTCGTAGGCGCCGACATCTATCTTTTTTCCCACATAGCTCTCCAGGCAGAGTACAGCTACCGCCTGGGACTTGGCTCCCATTATCATGTCGATTACTCCGACAGCCGTTCCCACACCGTTTCAGCCTACTGTCATGGACAGCCCCATCGTCACGTGTTGACCGTGGGACTCAAGCTCGACTTCCCCTTCCGTTTCGACAGCGACGATGTGCGCGGACTGTTGCAGGGGCTGTTAGATTTGTATTAATTCACCATAAACCATTACATATATGTTAGAGGTAAGAAATCTGCATGCTACCATAGCAGGCAAAGAGATATTAAGAGGCATCAATCTCACCATCGGCGACGGTGAGATCCATGCCATCATGGGCCCCAACGGTTCGGGCAAGTCCACGCTCAGCGCCGTCCTTACCGGCAACCCGCTCTACACCGTTACCGAGGGCGAAGCCATCTTCAACGGCAAGAACCTCTTGGACATGAAGCCCGAAGACCGCGCCCGCGAGGGACTCTTCCTCTCCTTCCAGTATCCCGTCGAGATACCCGGCGTGTCGATGACCAACTTCATGAAGGCCGCCGTCAATGCCAAGCGCGAGTACCAGGGTCTGGAGCCACTCAACGCCAGCGAGTTTATCAAGCTCATGCGCGAGAAGCGACAGATAGTAGAGCTCGACAGCAAGCTCTCCCACCGCAGCGTCAACGAGGGCTTCTCCGGCGGCGAGAAGAAGCGCAACGAGATCTTCCAGATGGCCATGCTCGAGCCACGGCTGAGCATCCTCGACGAGACCGACTCCGGTCTGGATGTCGACGCCATGCGCATCGTGGCCGACGGTGTCAACAAGATGCACACCCCCGAGACCTCCGCCATCGTCATCACCCACTACGAGCGTCTGCTCGATATGATCAAGCCCAGCGTGGTCCATGTGCTCTACCGCGGACGCATCGTCAAGACCGCCGGACCCGAACTCGCCAAGGAGATAGAGCAGCGCGGCTACGACTGGATCAAGGCTGAGGCCGGCGAGTAAGCCTCTCCCATCACCTTATTATATATATAGATATGAATAGCGAACAACAGTATATCGATCTCTATACCCAGAGCTCGGGTATCATCAACGCCCACTCGGCACCGGTGATGAACGCATTGCGCGAGCAGGCCTTCGCCGACTTCAGGCGTATGGGCTTCCCCACGCGCAAGGTAGAGCGATATAAGTATACCGACGTGGCCAAGCTCTTCGAGCCCGACTACGGGCTCAACCTCAACCGCCTCGACATCCCCGTCAACCCCTACGACGCCTTCCGCTGCGATGTGCCCAATCTCAGCACCTCGCTCTACTTCGTGGTCAACGACAGCTTCTACACCCGCCAGCTGCCCCAGGCCCATCTGCCCGAGGGAGTCATCGTCGACAGCCTCTGCCGGGTGGCAGCCACGCAGCCCCAGCTCGTAGAGCCCTACTACGGACGCCTCGCCCAGACCGGAGCCGACGCTCTCGTGGCGCTCAACACCATGCTTGCCCAGGACGGACTCTTCATCTACGTGCCACGCCATGTGCGCATGGACCGCACCGTGCAGATTATCAACATCCTGCGCTCCGATGTCGACCTCATGGTCAACCGCCGCGTGCTCATCGTCGTAGAGCAGGGCGCCGAGGCACGGTTCCTCTTCTGCGACCACGCAGCCGACGACCGCCGCTTCCTCGCCACCCAGGTCATCGAGGCATACGTGGGCGACAACGCCAGCCTCGACCTCTACTGCATGGAAGAGACCCACATACGCAATACCCGCACCAGCAACGTCTTCATCGAGCAGCAGGCCAACAGCCGCGTCAACCACAATGTCATCACCCTGCACAACGGCACCACCGTCAACCGCCTCGACCTCACCTTCAGAGGCGAGGGAGCCGAGTGCTGCTGCAACGGATGCGTCATCGCCGACAAGACACAGCGCGTGGACAACAATACGCTCATAGACCACCAGGTGCCCCACTGCACCAGCAACGAGCTCTACAAGTATGTGCTCGACGACAACGCCGTGGGAGCCTTCGCCGGACGCGTGCTCGTGCGCCACGGAGCCCAGAAGACCTCCTCGCAGGAAACCAACCAGAACCTCTGCGCCTCGCGTACCGCCCGCATGTACACCCAGCCCATGCTCGAAATCTATGCCGACGATGTCAAGTGCGCCCATGGCAGCACCGTCGGCCAGCTCAACGATGCCGCCCTCTTCTATATGCGCCAGCGCGGCATCAGCCTCGACGAGGCACGGCTGTTGCTCGAGTTTGCCTTTATCAATGAGGTTATCGACACCATCCGCCTCGAACCCCTCAAGGACCGGCTGCACTACCTCGTAGAGAAGCGTTTCCGCGGCGAACTCAACAAGTGTGAGGGATGTAAACTTTGTCATTAAGCCTATGTATGATATCCATCAGGTGCGCGCCGATTTCCCCATCCTCTCGCGCACCATCTACGACAAACCCCTGATTTATCTCGACAACGGCGCCACCACCCAGAAGCCGCTGTGCGTGCTCGACGCCATGCGCGACGAGTATCTCAATGTCAATTCCAACGTACATCGAGGCGTACACTGGCTCTCCCAGCAGGCCACCGAGCTCCACGAGGCAGCCCGCGAGACCGTGCGACGCTTCATCAACGCCCGCTCCACCTCAGAGATAGTCTTCACCCGAGGCACCACTGAGGGCCTCAATCTCGTGGCTTCATCCTTCGCCGAGGCCTGCATGACCGAGGGCGACGAGGTCATCGTCTCTGTCATGGAGCACCACTCCAACATCGTGCCCTGGCAGCTCCAGGCACGCAAGCGCGGCATCGTGGTCAAGGTGATACCCATCAACGAGCGCGGCGAGCTGCTCCTCGATGGGTATGAGCGCCTCTTCACCCCGCGCACACGCATCGTCAGCATCTGCCATGTCAGCAATGTGCTGGGCACCGTCAATCCCGTAGAGCAGATGGTAAGCATCGCCCACGCCCACAACGTGCCCGTGATGGTCGACGGCGCCCAGAGCGCACCCCACATCCCCGTCGATGTGCAGCAGATAGACTGCGACTTCTTCGCCTTCAGCGGCCACAAGATGTACGGCCCCACCGGCGTCGGCGTGCTCTATGGCAAGGAAGAGTGGCTCGACCGCCTGCCTCCCTATCAGGGCGGTGGCGAGATGATAGAGCACGTCAGCTTCGAGCATACCACCTTCGAGCGCCCGCCCCTCAAGTTTGAGGCAGGCACCCCCGACTATATCGCCACCCACGGTCTGGCCACAGCCATCGACTACATCGAGCGGCTGGGCATGGACAACATCAGCGCCCACGAGCACCGACTCACCAGCTATGCCATGGACCGTCTCGGTGCCATACCCGGCATGCGCATCTTCGGAACCTCCGACCGCAAGGACGCCGTCATCAGTTTCCTCGTCGGCGACATCCACCCCATGGACATGGGCACCCTGCTCGACCGCCTGGGCATCGCCGTGCGCACCGGCCACCACTGCGCCCAGCCTCTCATCGACCACCTGGGCATCCTCGGCACCGTGCGCGCCTCCTTCGGCCTCTACAACACCTGTGAAGAGATAGACCGTCTGGCAGAGAGCATCGAGCGCGTCGCGCGCATGTTCTAATCCCCGCCCCCTCATGGCAGAGCCACGGGCCCAGCAGCACCCTACGCGTCCTGCTGGGTCCGTGGCTCTGCCGTTTCTTGCCCTCAGCCGCCCCGCGAGTCCCAGCCACCGTCCCCATTAGTCCTCTCAGCAGCCGCGAGTCCCCTCTGTTCTCCCATTAGTCCCCTCCGCCGCCGCCCCAGTTAGTCCTCTCAGCAGCCGCGAGTCCCCTCTGTTCTCCCATTAGTCCCCTCCGCCGCTGCGCGAGTTTTCTCCGTTCTCTCACGACTCCTCTCCGCCGCCGCGCAGACCGCCGTTGCCCATGCGCAGACCACCATTGCCGCCGCGTATCGTAAGTCACGTGCCCACGTATCGTACGAAACGTGCTCTCGTGCCGACCGACGCGCGCTCCCGTTTCAACCGTTACGAGCCCGCCATGACCATCGCCACAGCAGCCAAAGTGGTCACGCCAACCCCCAAGACGGTCACGCCAACCCCCAAGACGGTCACGCCAACCCCCAATACGGTCATGCCGTTTCCCGAACGCGTCATAATCATTACCATGGCAGTCATCAATATTGCAGAGTTGGATATACATGTAGCAGAGTTGCCCATAGACAATGCAGAGTTGGCCACAAGTAATGCAAAGCACAAACTGTCTTTTAAGGTGGCAGTAGAGATGTAATGGTGGCTGTCGGTGTGACAGAAGCCCCATGTCGGTTTTCGCCTTGGCTGCCTTCCGTGGTCGGCAGCAGCCCTCTGCTACTGATAAATGACCATTGGCAGTCACTTTTTCTGATTGTCATTTGTTGTTATCCTTGTTATATTCTAATTTTGTAGGCAAAAGCCAGAGACAATGATAGCTATCAATGACAAGCTCGACGAACGGCTGCGCCAACAGATGGACGGCTGTCTGGATGAAGATGAGGAACTGCAGTTCCGCTTCATCGCCAAATCGTATGCGATGTGCGAAAACTCGATTGCCGTATTGAGCAATCTCCGCACCGACAAGAGCCATATATACTATGGCAAGACCAGCGATATCCTGGGCTTCGAGCCGGCGGGCAGCTATGAGAAGATAGACACCATCTGGGAAGAGAAGATACTGAGCCGCATTCACCCCGACGACCAGTGCCGCCGCCATCTGCAGGAACTGGTCTACTATCAGTTTGTGAGCACCTCTCACTCGGACCGGGCCTTCGACTGGTATCTCGAAAACACCATGCGCATGTGCGACAGTCACGGCAGATATCTCCCCACCCGCCACCGCATATTCTACTTCAAGGGCCATGGTCAGCGTGGCGTGTGCTATGCCATCTGTCTCTTCAACCTTGCCCCCAAGACCAGCCATCTTGCCCTGATGCGCAACTCTCTCAGCGGCGAGGAACGGCAGATAGACATCGACGAGAAGCAACTGCTCAGCGAGAGAGAGATTACCATCATGCATCTGGTCAATGAGGGACGCTCGAGCAAGGCCATCAGCGCCTGTCTGGATATCAGCAAGAACACGGTAGACCGTCACCGCCAGAACATCATCAACAAGCTGCAGGCATCTAATATGGTCGAGGCTTGCCACAAGGCCAAACAACTGGGATTACTGGATTGATACAACAACAAATGATATGAAAAAACTATTGGCAATCACCGCGTTTGCTGTTATGGCTATGACAGCTGGCGCACAGAGTCTGAACAAGATGACATGGTTCAACGAACCAGCAAGTTATGACATCAAGGGCAACACCCTGGTCATGGATGTACCCGGTCATTGCGACTATTGGCGCATTTCGCATTATGGATTCACCGTCGATGACGCACCATTATGCCACCTATGGGGGTGAGTTTGAGGCCAAGGTCAAGATATCCGGCGACTACAAGGTACGCTTTGACCAGGCTGGTCTGATGATTCGCATCGACAAGGAAAACTGGCTCAAGGCCGGTATCGAGTATGTCGACGGCAAGTACAATCTCAGCACTGTCGTCACCCATCACACCAGCGACTGGAGCGTCATCGCCCTCGACCGCTCCGTCGACCACGTGTGGATCAAGGCCGTGCGCCGTCTCGACGCCATTGAGATATTCTATTCCTTTGACGACAAGACCTACACCATGATGCGCAACTGCTGGATGCAGGACAACACGCCGGTACAGGTGGGTCTTGCCACCGCCTGCCCCGACGGCGAAGGATTCAAGGCCAAGTTTGAAGGCTTCCAGGTAAAGCACCTGCCCGACCAGCGTCGCCTCGAGTGGCTCAAGGCCCACGCCGACAATTGATATTGTACCTCCCCCAGTGTTAAGATGCGCAGCGTCTCTACCCTATGTATACATAGCCAGTATTTACAACCGATTATTACTCAATATTTTATAGATAATAAGTCAGAAATATGGTTGTTATTTTTAATTGCACATTCTAAAAGGTGAAGATTTAACGCTTTTATTGATTATTAACTCAAAAAGGACATCAACTTGGGTCGTTTCTTCTCTTTTCCTTGCTATTCGTTTCCGATATTCCACTTTTGTTTTGGTCTATCTCATATGTACTGCAAAGGTATTGATTTTTGTTTGATATTGCTCCTTGCTTGCTCCTTGTCGTAGATTAATTTTCACACAGGAATTTTTGTTCTCTTTCTATAGGGGCTTGAAACAATCCATTTATTGGAAACAATTAAAGACGGAGCTGGTTTGCCCCAGTGCTTTTTAAGAAACAGGGCAATTATTTTATCTCCACAAAGGCTCTTGTTCCCAATTATGAGGAAAGCCTAATAAACGGGTTCTTACTGATGGGTATTTCGATAAAAGCTGCTTGAAATCTGCAACAAAAGTGTTGCCCATAGAAATGGAGTTAAGCCAATACACCACATAGCAGAGTTGCGGATAAAGTGTTTGTTCACGGAACGAGAAATCCGTAATCCATGTGTTTGGCATACGCATAGGCATCATTGGCTTGACAGGAAAGACCCGATTTGACAGTCTTGAATGATGGGCGCAGCAATTACGAAGTACGGGTCTGGGTACGGATTAAAAGGCTAAGTGATTATTTTCAGTCATTTAGCCTTTTTAATTATCTAATTTTTCCCCACAGCTGTCTATTTATATATTTTAGAAACATATTTTTCCGTAAAGTTATGTACCTTTGTCGGCAAATAAAGATATTCTCGTCAAACAAATATAAATAATATAAACATGGGAAAAAACAGAAAAAAACAAATCGTAGTTTTGTGTATAGCTTTAGTTTGCATTTTCATCTTGGTATTTTCATTGTTCCATAAATCAGCGACAAAAGATAGCGCAAATCCTCCTTTAACAAATGTTTTGACTGATAGCATTTCTCAAATTGTCTCAGCTTGTCCTGGCGAAATTGGTGTGGCGGTTATTGTTAATAACAGAGATACGGTTAAGGTCAATAATAAGAGTGTTTATCCTATGATGAGTGTGTTTAAGGTTCATCAGGCATTAGCTCTTTGTAATGACTTTGACAATAAAGGAATTTCACTTGATACCTTAGTAAATATAAATAGGGATAAACTTGACCCAAAGACTTGGAGTCCTATGCTGAAAGATTATTCAGGGCCAGTCATATCATTGACAGTGAGAGATTTGCTGCGTTATACTCTTACTCAGAGTGACAACAATGCAAGCAACCTTATGTTTAAGGATATGGTTAATGTCGCTCAAACAGATAGTTTTATAGCCACACTCATTCCTCGTTCAAGTTTTCAGATAGCTTATACGGAAGAGGAAATGTCGGCTGACCATAACAAGGCTTACTCTAACTATACATCTCCTCTTGGTGCTGCAATGTTGATGAATCGTTTGTTTACTGAAGGTCTTATCGATGATGAGAAACAAAGTTTCATTAAGAATACGTTAAAAGAATGCAAAACAGGTGTAGATAGGATAGCAGCTCCACTTCTTGATAAAGAAGGGGTTGTTATAGCGCATAAGACAGGTTCAGGTTCTGTTAATGAAAATGGTGTTCTTGCAGCTCACAATGATGTTGCCTATATATGTCTGCCTAATAATATCAGTTATACCTTAGCGGTATTTGTTAAGGATTTCAAGGGAAATGAATCACAAGCGTCACAATATGTTGCGCATATATCAGCTGTAGTATATTCTTTATTAATGCAAACTTCAGTAAAATCTTAAACTGCACTTGCTTTGATAATTAATGATTAGTAATCTAAAAGCACTCTAATCGTTATCGGAGTGCTTTTAGATTACTAATCAAATTGCTTCTATTATAATTTGAATCCTCTACTTTTTCTTTCTTCCTGTTGCGGCACTCTTGCTCCATATCTAAGCCTGTGCCATTGCTCCCTGAACCAGTCGGCAATCGGCTTCCTGTTTATTGTCAGGTTCAGCCTGCTTTCATCGTCAGGGTCATTTTCCACCCTTAAAATATCATCCTTTATATCAAAGTTCCGCCTGTGTTGCTCGGAATAGATTTTACCGCTACATTTCAGGGCTTCTTTTTTGACTATAAGACTTTCAGTCATTTCTTTAGAGAATCCCAGCATGGCACAAAACTTTTCCATGCGCAGCATTTCCCTGAACATCGGAAACCACCTAAAAGCCTTGTCTATGATTCTGGCGAGCCGTGACAGTTCTTTTTCTTTCATGTCAAGTTCCTGCCTGTGCATTTCTCTGAGATTGTGGATTTGCGTATCATGCTGTTTCTGCATCTGCTGTACTTGGCTCTGCAATTTTTCAATATTGGTGTTCCGTTTTGAAACCTCGTCTTGCAGTTTTTCGTTGGCACGTTCCAGTTCTTTCAGTTTTCCACTCCCGAAAAGAGAAGCAACTCCACTAGTTATGGCTGTCGCTGCCGTGGTGGCTGTCTTCTTTAACTTGTCAGTGCGTATTTCTGATTTCACCTGTTTCAGTTCCTGCTCGGCAAGATTTATCTGTTCTTCTTTGTGCCGTTTGGCTGCATCCATGCGTTGCAGTTCAGCTTTCTGCTTCTCAATGATAAAGTCGTTCCGTTCCAGATGCTCCTTACCAGTGACAACCTTTGACTGCCCGCGTTCCATCAGCAGGATGTCGGATGCAAGGGTCTGCATCTGCATCATGTCATCGTCATTGAGCTTTCGGCTCTTTCCTGTTTCGTGGTTCATCCAGTCGAAAACGATATGGGCATGATAGTTCGGCTTGAACCATCTGTCCCCGACTTTGAAGCTTTCCCTGTCTTCCGCTTCCGGCTGACCGTTCAGCCAATGCCCTTCATCCTTGCGCAGGAAGATTTGCAGCGGTGTGATTCCCCAGCGTCTTTGACACTCCTCACCGAATTTACGCACGTCTGCCAGTGTGGTGTCCGACCTGACAAGCAGCACTCCTTCACGTATGGGGGAGCATCCCGCAATCTTGACTATTTTACCGTTCTTGCCTTTGCGTTCACGCTCCTTTTCCTGCATGGCACGTCCGGTCTTTTCCTTTACCATCTGTCTGATATTGTCATAATGCGTCCGCAAATCCGGACTGCCGAAGTCGGGATTTATCCACTGTTCGTTATCGGTGGATAGTTCAGGAACGACATAGATTCTGGACTCTCCGATGTGGCGCATGTATTCGGCAGTCCTCCTGTTGTGAGCCTCGCTCGATGCGATGTTGCAGGGCTTGATATGTATGCTTGATTTTGTTGCCATAGATACTTGTTTTTTGGTTTGTACTTTATTGTTAGCTTTTCCGCTGTCCGTAAACGCATGGGGTTCTTAGGGGTGCAACCCATAAGCGGAGATTGCAAAGAGAGGGTCACTCTTTGCTCTGGGTTCTCAGGGGAGAAACGCCCTGAGTGGGTTATTAGGGTAAAACCCTAATCCTCTCGGGAGAGCCCACAACTACGTAAGCGAAGCGTGTAGTTATAGTGGGCTATATCAATGGCAAGCCATTGTCCGACACTACAACCTCCGGTTTCCGCTCTCCTCCGTTAAGGAGGGTTTCCGTCACCGCTGCCGATTAGGGATGCACTGACCAGCACAAGCCCCAGATCATCTATCAGCTTTTGAAGGGCGGGGTTCTTTCCTGTCATTCTTAGCAGGATTCTTTCCGCTTCCACCAGATGGTCAGCTGTACAATTTATCCTGCTGTCCCGTATCTGGTAAATTATCCAGTCGGCTATGTCGATATGTGCCGCCTTCTGCTCCGGCGTTGCGTTCTTCTCTATGAGGTCAGACACCATCACCTGGCAGAAGGTCATGCCGTCGGCACGCTCTTTCCATTCGGCATAGGCATCGGCATCTGGAAAGAGAAGTAGGGTCCGTCCGCTCAGTACACGGAGCTTTTCCTCCCGCAACTGGCTTTTGCCTCCTGCCGCCAGCCATACATAATCGGGGAAGAGGGCGGAACCGATAACGGCACTCTTCTCGGATTCCACCAGAACCGCCACCTTGTCAGGATAGACACTCAGCAGGTGTTCCCCGAAAAGGCATTGGGAAAGCTGCCATTCCTCCGCCAGCACCCGCTGCCTTTTCAGTATGCTGTGTATCCAGTTCACTGCCGATGCATGTCCGTCCTTTACACGGTGTCCGTCCCCGGGATTGTACTGCATCACCTTGCCAGTCCGCACCTTGTTCTCCCGGTCAATCTGCCAGAAGATGACCGCACCGTCACGGGTAGCTCCCAGACGGTAATCCTCCATCAACCGTTCCAGCACTTCCTTTGCCTTGCTGCCGTAATAGGAATCAAGCAGTACTGAAAGGAAACGGCAGAAGTTGCTATGCACGCTCTGCGATTTCTCCACATAGTGCGGCGGTATGTAACCGATGGCTGTCTATTGCAGCGGTTGCTTGGGCTTCTGCGCCATACATTGTCTGCCGGAAGAGAAATCACCGGCGGTCCGGCATTCGGGGTGGTCGTGAAAATACTGTCTGGGCGTATAATGATACCCGCAACCGCTTTCGTGGTTGCATCTGCCGACTGACGGGTGAAGGGGCGTACCGCTTTCGTCCACATAGTAGGCAAAGGAACGTCTGTCCCCGCAATTCGGACAGGTATGCCGTGTTGACGTTCCTTTATATTTCTGTAATGAATAGTTGCTCATGACTTTTTTTGATGTTTGGTTTTCTACTGTTGTCCCGCTGTCCCGTCCCCTAAAGGCTGGGACAGTGGGACACTTGGGACACCCCGGGACACTCTGGAAAATCAGGGCCCGGTTTGTATGCTCCCATGTTCTGCAAATGATACGGTCGGCTGGCATACAGCCGTGTGCAGGCTGCTTTTTCATGGTTTGTCCTCCTTTTCATGTCCTGCAAACAGCTCCGCCTGCCTTGCTTCTCCTGCTGTCCCGCTTGTCCCATCTGTCCCATGCTGTCCCACCTGTCCCATTGTCCCGTTCTCCTTGGGACGGGACAGCGGGACAGCAGGGACAGCTGCGTTCCTGTCCTCCTTGCTGCGCTGGATTATCCGGCTGACGGTGGACTTGCCGCAATTGACCTGCGAGGCTATCTCCCGGACTGACTTCCCGGATTGGGACAGTTGCAGGATAAGGCAATCCCTTTGTCCCGATTCGTTGTCACCCGGTTTCTTCAGGTGTTCCTTTTCGGTTGAATAGCCCCTGAACACGAATTGCAGGAAGGCATCCGTTTTCTCAATCTCATAGACAATCACATTGTCGGCATCATACGAGAATGTCCCGTAACGGACCTTAAGCTGCTTCACATAGCGGAGTCCCCCGTCCAGTGCGCTTTTCCCGATGACAAACACGCTGTCAAAGAAATTGTAGAGCCGCTTGCTTCCGGCAAGGTCGTTGGACGTGATGGGACAGTCCAGTGAACGCTTTGGGGTGTGTGCCAGGACAAGGATGGAAAGCCCGTATCTCTTTTTGAGATTGTTGAGCTGTATCATCAGCCGTCCCGCCGCATCGCCTTTCTCCATGGCACAGCACAGGTAAGTAAGGTTGTCAACGATGAAGATCCTGCAGCGGGTCTGCTGTGCCATCTGTTCGATGCTGCCGATGATTGTCCCTTCAAAGTCGGCATCCAGAAGGGCGTCGCTGTCAAGCGATACCCGGTACAGCCTTTCGGGAAAGGTGTAAGGCTTTCCGTACTCGTCGGTATAGCGGAGCTGGAACTGCTTTTCAGAGAGTTCAAAGTCCAGATAAAGCACGTTGTCAGTCCGGGCGATACGGTCGGCTATCTGCACGGCAAGGATGGATTTCCCCACGTTGGAATCCGCAAAGAGGCAGGACAGTTCCCCCTCGTACCAGAAACTGTCCCACAACGCACGGGGCGTGGGCAGCTGCGATGCTTCGAGTATGGTCCGGTTGGCGGTCTTTATGCTCATCACGCCGATATTTTCCGGCATACCGTTCTGCATCTGGGCTGCCCTTGTCAGGTCGCCATGGATCATGCTGATATAGTTCTTGTCCTCTTCCATGGCTTTTACCAGTTACGTTGGCCGGGCTTGCGGCGATGGGAGGAGGACATGGACTCGCTGAGTTCCTCATCGGACAGGGGTACGGGATTCTTGCGGGAGGATTCCAGCCATCTGTCCAGTTCGTCACGGTAAAGGCAATAGCGTTTGCCGGGCTTGGTGGCCGGAATGCTTCCGTCCGACAGTTTCATGTAGAGCGTTCCCTTGGGAATACCGAGATATTCCGCCGCTTCATCCACGGACATGGGGACATGGGTGTCCACCGCCTTTGCATTGTTCACACTGCGCTGCTCGGTAAGCAGGCTTCTCAAGCTCATCACTTCGTCCCGAAGCTGGGCTACGACCTCCGGTAGGTCGTTGAATGTAATCACTGTTTTTTCCATTTGCGTACTCGCCTCTTTTGTAAGGCTTGGCGCAAAGGACCGCAATGATATGGCCGTGAAGATATTCACGGGATGTCATTGCAAAATAATTCCCAAATAACGATGCCCAACCGTGAATGACGGGCAAAGCTATTCGGGAAACAATGAGATACAGGCTGTTACGTGTTGCCTGATACTTGTCGTTATTGTTGTTATATCCCCGGGAAACGGTCAACTGTTCACTTTCCGTGCATAATCTTCGGGATAATGGAAGTCCAGACTGCCGTTTTCGGGTTCGTCAATGGGAATAAGCGTCTTTGACGGATCGACCTTGAAGTTCTTTATGGTCGCTATATCCGTGTCGGCAAACTCACGTGGAAAAAGGGTCTTGATAAAATTGGCACGGTTGTCCCCGTTGTAGTATTTCTTGTACATGAAACGCTCGGAGATGTTCCACACGAAATGGCGGAGCGGAATGTTGGTAATCTCCCTGGTCAGCCGTCCTGTTATCGGCTTGGGCTTGTAGCTGTGAAGGCACATCCACTTGTTGACCTCGGCACAGATATGGTTGACGGTCTCCTTGTCGGCAATACGGGGCATGACGAAGTGGATGTACTCCATGACCATGCGGATCCGTTCCGCCTCTTCCTGCTTCTGTCTGTCCTCATAGCTGGCACGATTCTTTGCGTGCAGTTCCGGGGCAATGGCAATCTCTACCGGTTTTATATCCGGGGTTGCTTCCCTGTTTGTCGGCATTGGTGTCGGAGCTGCAGGTTCATTTGCATCCTGTAGCTGTTCTTCCTGAGCCCTTATGATTCCGGCAGATGCCTTTTTCTTGCTGGACTTGAGTTTCCAGATCTCGTATGAGTCGAAAATGACCGTCTGGAAAGAGAGATAGAGCAGCCAACCGAGAATGTTGCTGCATACAAAGACTATCAGCCTTACAAAATTGTCCTGATTGAAACTTGCGGAGACAATCAGCGTGATAAAAAAGGAAATCAGGCAGATGGCAACGCCGATGAATCCCAGAATGATGTATTTGTCCTTTATCGTTGGTTCCATATCGTTTTTTTCGGTTATTACTTGTAACTGTCAGGTCTTTGCAAATTTAATGGTATTCTTCCAATTATTGCTCATTAGCCTTGGTTGGCGGTTTCTTTTTCAATGTTTTTCACCAAAAGTCCGGAATCATACCAAAATATCATACTATAATGACTTTTTAAGGAATGGTGCCATCAGAAACTGAGGGAGCGGTTAAAGCCTGCACGCAATAACCGCTCCCCCTGAATATCCTGAAACAAGGCCTATGCTTCCTTGTGTTTCAGGGTTATCTTGTCCACCACCTCGCACATCTGTTGTGCAGCCATCTTGGAATAGATTTGTGTGGTGGTAATGTTCTTGTGTCCCAGACAGGCTTGTATGACAGCCATGTCCGTGCCCATTTCCACGTGCAGGCTTCCGAATGAATGCCGGGTACAATGGAAGGTTATCTTCTTGGTTATGCCTGCCGCCGACAGCCAACGCTTCAGGGGCCCCTGCAGCATCTTGTCCTTGAAGCCCTCAAAGATAAGTCCTTCATGCCGTTCCCCGAGCAGTCCGTAGGCTTCATCACTGATGGGGTTGTGTACAATCTGCTTCGTCTTCTGCATACGGGTGGTCACGAACATCTTGCCGTTGGTATACGGCTGTATCTGCTGCCAGGTAAGCTGCCTGATGTCGCTCTTCCGCAATCCCGTCAGGCAGGCGAAAAGGAAAGCTCTTTTCAGAACCTCTTCCTCGCATGGCGTTTCGGCAAGCCGTATCAGTTCCTCCTGGCTCAGATGCTCTCTCATGGTGGGAATACTCTCGATACGGTCCAGAAAGCCGTTGGGATTCTCCTTTATCTTCCTGTCACGGTAGGCCGTGTGCAGGACGGCACGGAAAGCCGACCAGTAGCCCGCCGCAGAATTGATATGCAGCTTTTGGTTGGTATGTATGGTCTGGGGAGCGTTCAGCAGGTACTCCATGAACTTGCGGCACAAGTCCACGTCCACCTCTTCAAAGGTGCATTTGCCATTTACAAACCGTTCAAAGTGTTTGTAGACGTGCTGCCACTTGATATTCCTTCTGTCTGCCAGTTCCTTGAAGTAGGCGAGGAAATCCCCTTTCATCCTGGCCTTGTCAAAGAAGCCGTTGTTCTCGTTGAAGATGGCTTCGTAACGCCTGTTGCGGAGTATCTCTGCCTTCTTCATCATGCGTGCGTTGAAGTCACGCTCCTGCTGGTTGGCAGGTTTGGCAAAAATGTAAATACCCAGAGCTTCACGTGTTATCACTTTCATGGTGGTGTTGTCACGGTAGCCGGGATAATAGTCCAGACACAGCGAATACTGTGTACCGTTCTTGATCTTGCGCTTGCGCAAGGTTACTGTCTTGCATTTACTCATATTGATGATGTTTTAACTGGTTGTACATTTCCGGAGGTGTCTCCGTGTTCACGGTGGCAAAGGAACAACGTGAAACAGCCGTGAATATCTCCACGACAATCATTTTAAAATAATTTTCGAGTAATGGCGGTTGCTTGCGGTTATTTGTTCCTTTCAGCCATGACACGCTCCACGTCGGAGCGTAGAAGCAGGTTCTTCACGCCGACCTTTATCTTTTCGATGTGCCTAACCTTGACGATATGGCAGATGTTGGCTGAGGAAAGTCCGTAAATCTGCCGGACCTGTTCCACGGTGTAATAACGCTCGTCGTTCACAAGGTCGGTTCTGCGGAGTTCGTCCAGATGGGACTTGGAGTAATAGGTGCGGCCGTATTCTCTTTTGGTCGGTATCCTGTGCCGGTAGGCGTATGCCCGGAGTGCGGCAGGCTTCATGCCGAACTGCTCTTCCGCTTCTTCGGTCAGGAGCCAGTCGGTGATACTGTCCATATCAACAGCCGTACCGAAGAACTCGTCAACATGCTTCTTGCTGTAATAGTTCTTTCCAGCGATACGGCAGATGGAAATGCGATTGCGTTTGGCGGTGGTATAGAGCCATGACTGTTTGACCTTATAAAGGGACATCACCTCTTCACCGGAATAGAAGTCCGGCACTTCATCGGTTACCTTTTCCCTTTTTTCTTTTTTCGCCGGGAAGGAAGATGAAGCGGATTTTTTCGGTGTGGAAGTGCTGCCGGGCAGGATGCGGTGGTAGGGATTGCTCTCCAGCATCCGCTCGATGTCGGCTCTGCGGATGAATGCCATGCGGTTGCTGATGCGTGAGGCTTTCAGCTTGCCCATGGCTACAAGTTTATAGATGTACTGTCGGGAACAGCCCATGAGTATGGCTGCTTTGGAAAAGGTGAGATACTCCTGATGCTGTATCTCCATGATTGGCCGGACGGCTTTGAAGAGGTTGTTCTTCTGTGTCATTCTGGCTCGCCGGGCTTCCGCCTGACAAGCCTCGCTGCAATACCTTTGCATTCCGCTGCAGGTTACAAAGGACTTGCCGCAAAAACTGCATTTTCGGGTTGCTTTCATACTGCTTTATCGTTTACTGGTTCATTTCTTCAATCCTATATTCCTGAAGTGGTGAACGGATGTAAACGGCAGTCAACGGTTGTCGCCTTTCTACACGATGTGACCGTCACTGAATGTCGGGGCGGATATTGTCGCTTGTCGTAAACGGTTGTAAACCCTTGTCAACTGTCTGCACGGTGTGACAAAAAACAAGCCCCGCAAATTCTCCACGTCAGAAATACGTCTCAAAAATATGTGGAAATTTGGGAAGCATCAAAAAGCAGCCGAAAAGTGTTAATTTTTAGAATGTACTGATAATTAAATGTTTATGTTTGGATATTTCTGATTGTTTTTGGTTGTTCTACGCTTCTAAATACATAGCCAAAATGCAACGCTGTAAGTGTTGCGTTTAGCCGTAGGCGTTATGTGTCTCATGCGCTTCGATATTCTCTGGATATACTCGCATAAGAAGCTACAAAAAGATTTGTGGCTTTTCAGGGCTTCGCCCTGTGCGTCCGTGTGTGTCGTGTAATATCTCGAGAGCGAGCTCTCGGCTATTCCCCGCCACCCCCAGCCGCGCCTGCCTGATGGCAGGCTGAAAAGCCGCAAATACAAAAAGTCCGCCGTTGGCGGTAAAAAAAAGTCCGGCTTGCGCCGGTACAAAAAGTGATTAGCTTTTTTTCCTATCGGCAGGTGTCAATCAGATGGAATAACACAAGCAACTGTTTTTTTACCGCCAACGGCGGATTTTTTGAACGTGGCTGCTGTTGTCGCCATGCAGCGCATGGCGTTGGGGATGGTGGTGATGACAAGGAGGAAAACTCGTTTTCCGACTGGCGTCGCTACCGTCACCAAAAAGGCGAAGCCGACAACAGCCGTCATGGCTTTTTGTGTTTATATCATCCTATATTATATCCTGCTGTGGGTAACGCCTACGGCTAAACGCAACACTTACAGCGTTGCTATGTTAGCGGGTGTCTTACCCAGGGTAGCGGGCCATGCCCGCAATCCTGGGCTGTGGAATCGCAACTCTTACAGAGTTGCAGTTGGGTGCGTACCATCCACGATGGATTTCCCACATATTGCCATTGGGTGCGTACCGTCAACGATGTACTTTGGGTTAAAGTTTCATACGGAGAACCTTATAATAATACCTCATGGCATGCCATGGGGTATTATCGTTCTTATCCTCATGACACCAGCCTTGCCGTGTTTGTTGTTTCCTCTCATATAATTCACAAACCACGGAATTAAAATCCATATTTTACGGAATTTTAATCCACATTTTACGGAAAAATGCTTGTTTTATGTTCTTTTAGAGTTGCCGTTGTGGGCGTGCCATCCACGATGGATTTGCTGTATGTTACCGTCGAGTGCGTGCCGGCATCGGTGGATTTCCCAGCTCGTTTGTCCTTGGCAACTCTGTAGGAGTTGCGATTTCCCAGCCCAGGGTTGAGGTGCGCAGCGCCTCTACCCTGGGTAAGGACAAAAAAAGAGAAAGCAATGCTGTAAGTATTGCGATTAGCCGAAGGCGTTACCCGCAGCAGGTTAATGGGCAGAAATGGGTTGGCGGAAATAAGAAGATTGAGTATAACGCCTACGGCTAAACGCAACTCTTACAGAGTAGCAATATTAGTGGGGCAGCTACCCAGGGTAGCGGGCCATGCCCGCAACCCTGGGCTGTGTAATCGCAACTCCTACAGAGCTGCCGCTGCAGATGGGAAGCCCCTCCCCAACCCTCCCCAAGGGGCGGGAGTCCCTACTTGCTGTGTTTAAGGGCGTTTGATGTGGCTCCTTCCCCTTGGGGAAGGCTGGGATGGGGCTTCTATGTTGGCTGGTACGCACCCCCGACAACTCTAACGGAGTTGCGTTTACATAGTCCAGAGCTGCGGTTGCCCTCTCCCCTTGGGGAGAGTTGGAGAGGGGCTTCGGCGTTCTATCTCCTGTCCCACTACACAAAGCGAGGGGCCACCCGCCGCTTTCCTCCTACTTGGTGTGGACTGCTGGCGAGGCCCCCTCGGTGTTCATTGTATTAGATTATGGGCATCCTGTCTGACTGGGATGCCATTATGGATTGGGAGAGATAAAGATAATTGCTACGTATAGGGTTATCCCGCTTCTATTGTGACAAGATGAGATTGGCGGGATAGCCCTACGAGGTATATCATAGATTAGTTGGTAAGTATGTTGCGACATTTCTTGACGGCATGCCATAGCCATGCGGCGCAGAGGGCACGAAGGACGAGCGGGCCGTCGACGGGAAAAACGGCGAAGACAAAGGCTGTCTGCGCATTGAGAAGCATGAGGGTCTGGCGGATGTTGATTTCGCGCTCCAGAACCATCGAATAATAGCGACTCAGTGCCACCAGCGGCATGCGTACCGCTGCGGCTATTCTACTGCTGATGCTCTTGAACTCAACTGCTGGCTGTGCCGAGGAGATAACCATTTCTCTTTTCATATTGTAATGCTTTAGGTGTTGTTTCTACACGCAAAAGTATTGCAATAGTTTGCACAAAAGGTTCAAAAGCACAACTTTGTTAGTTAAATGTTATCTTGCTATAACAATTGTTAACTAAAACGCGCCTATAATCCACACTTACGCAGCAGTTTGGCTGCGCGGTCGTCGTGCTGGCGATAGGCTCTGCGCATCATTTCGACGCCGTCGTTGTAGGAGTATCTCCTGTTGTCGCATCGGCCCTGGACTATCATGTAGCCATAGAGAGCGTCGGCGTCAAAGTGTGGATAGCCGTGGTAGTCGCGCACTATCTCGAGCAGCTGTTGCGCCTTGCGGTCGTAGGCGTACGAGTTTAGCCCGATGTAGATGTCTGCCAGATTGACACAGGCCATGGACGTCCTGACCGTGAGGGCGCCGTTTCCCTCTATATCGAGTTCTTCGACCATGTCTTCATAGTATTCGCGTGCCTGTTGATAGTCTTGGCGGCCGTATTTTGGGTCAAAATGCATCAGACCCAATAAGGCGAGCGCCCTGGGCTGATACTCCTGACACCGGCAGAGCAGCTCGTAGGCCTTGTCGTAATCCTCCGCCACCGGCGAGCCATAGATGAGCGCCACCGCCTGGTGGAACATGGCATAATAATACCCATGCTCTGCCGCTATGGCAAAATAGTGGTATGCCCGTCGGTTGTACCAATCTTGGCTGAAGTGCTCTTCCAGCTGTCCGATCTCATAGTCCTCGTAGTTGGCGAAGCACTCGTCGAAGATATTAGCAAGCCTGAACTCAGCCTTGCCCCTGTCGCTGCCCCTGTAGTCATTGCTGATGAGTATCGCGATGTCGTGGGCTGCGCGGGTGTTGTAATAGGGCGCGTTGTAGTCGTCGTCGCCTTTGCCGTCCATGAAGTAAACCCACGCCAGCTGCACGAGCACGTCTTCGTAGAGGTCGCTGCCGCCCACGTTGTTGGCTATGGTCGAGACGCAGCGCCTGAGCAGCGTGCGCGCAGTGTCATACTCCTCGTTGTCTATCAGCTCGTCGGCCAGTTTCCTGACATTGACATCGTCGAAGCGGAAGTCCAGGTCGATACACATCTTCATGTTGTCTATCATGTACTGCGCCATCCTCTTGCGAGCCGCTACGGGACAGAGTTTGGTCATCATCTTGCCCGCCCTGGGGTGGAATCTGTGGTACGCCTTATCCCACCAGTCCATGGCACGCCCCTTGTCCTGCTCGCATCCCAGGCCTGTGGCATAGCATCGTCCAAGGATGCCCATGCAGTCGATATTGCCCTGGTCGGCACCTTCACGATAGGCGGCGAAAGCCTGGTCGTGGAGCCCCTGCAGAGCAAGTGCCCTGCCTCGGTAGACCCATGCGTCGTCGTAGCCATTGCGAGCGGCGCGGTCGAACCACAACGCAGCCACCCTGAGGTTGCGCGCCTCACCGTCGCGGCCCTCCATGAGCGTCCATCCCCTTCTTACCATCTGGTAGGGAGTCATGCCCTCTGCCTGGCGTGCCACCTCGTCTTCGGGGAAGTAGCCAGCCATTATCTCGTCGATGCCCTCGTAGCCATGGCTCTTTGCCATGAGCAGAAACTGTCGGGCTCCGGCTTCGTCCTTTGCCCATCCTCTGCCGTAGAAGAGGTTGTTGGCGAGGTTTACCATAGCTATCTTGTTGCCCAGGTTGGCAGCCTTGAGATACGCCTCATTGGCCTCGCTCATCCGGTCTTGCTCTGCCAGTATCCAACCGATGTTGCACCAGGCGCCATCGTAGTCGCGGCTGGCGGCGGCATAGTAGCAGCGCAGCGCCAGTACGTAGTTCTGGTTGTAGCCGTTGGTGCCGTTGGTCCAGTTGCAGCCTCTGTTGAACATATCTATGGTCGTCATGCCTTGCCACTCTTCTTCGGTCATCGGTCCGAACCATTCGGCCATCAGCCGCTGCGCCTTCTCGTGGCCGTTGTCGGCTGCTGCCTTGAGGTTGCGGTAGCAGAAATGGAGCAGCGGGGGATTGGCTTGCGCCTCGGCGTGCTGCTTGACGGCGAGGGTGTAGCGGGCAGGGATGTAGCCCTTGTTGGCAGCCTGCTCCAGCCAGTAGCGGGCATTCTTCGGGTTGGCTTCACACCCGAAGCCCGAGCTGTAGAACGAAGCCAGGTTGTACATGGACTGCGCATCGTTCATCCGCGCAGCGTGGAACGTCAGGTCGTGACACCGCATAGCGTTCTTTGCCGTGCCCCAACCGTGGTAGTAGCAGAGTGCAAGATTGTGGAAAGTGCCCACATAGGGGTCTTTCTGCCACGCCTGTTCATAGAGCCTTACGGCCTCGGCACAGTCCTTGAGGTCGTACTTCTGCGTAGCACTGGTGTAGAGTCGCTTGGCGGCGTCGGCATTGGTCTCGTTGTAGGGGTTGGTAAAGTCGGAAGTGCCCATATATATAATAAGGTAGGAAATAGTTATTTTGACAAAGATAGATATAAATTCCCAACCCGTGGGGATGATGTATGTTAAATATCAATAAAAGGCCCACGCCGATGCTCCTCATTGCGGGGCTGTCGGCGTGGGCCTCTATGCGTGGTGGGGGATTGGACCTATCGGCGATAGGTCTTCAGACCCTGCTGCAGATAGTCGATATAGGCAGCCACATCCTCCTTGAAACCATAGGCATGGTTGAGCGGACGGCCGTCGTTGTCGATGGCGATGTAGTAGGGCTGGGCGTTGGCGCCAAACTTGCTTGCCTGCAGATAGCTCCACTTGTCGCCGACGGTGCGCAGGGTTTGCTGCTGTCCGTTGAGGCTCACCTCGACGGGTTCTGCCAACGGCGTCTTGTCATCTACATAGAGCGAGATGAGCACGTACTGGTTGTTGAGCATATCTGCCACGGTGGGGTCGGTCCATACGGCAGCTTCCATCTTGCGGCAGTTTACGCAGCCGAAGCCGGTAAAGTCAATGAGCACCGGCTTGCCCTGTGCCTTGGCAGCCGCCATTCCCTCTTCATAGGAGTGGTAATGTGCTTCTACGGTCTTGGTGTTGAGGTTGAAGTCCTGGGTGTTGATGGGTGGTGCAAAGGCGCTGATGGCCTTGCAGGGCGCTCCCCAGAGTCCGGGTACCATGTAGATGGCGAAGGCTATGGCGCAGAGTCCTGCCATGATGCAGGGCACGGGCATGGGCTTGTCTATCTCGCCGCCCACAGCGTCTTCCTGGAACTTCAGCTTGCCGATGAGGTAGAGGCCCATGGCTCCGAAGATGACAATCCACAGCGAGAGAAACACCTCGCGGTCGAGCAGATGCCAGCCGTAGGCCAGGTCGGCAACGGAGAGGAACTTCAGCGAGAAGGCGAGTTCGACAAATCCCAACACGACCTTGATGGTGGTCATCCACGAGCCCGACCTCGGTGCCGACTTGAGCCACGAGGGGAACAGGGCAAAGAGTGTGAAGGGCAGAGCCAATGCCAAGGCGAAGCCCAGCATGCCTATGGTGGGCGCCAGCCAGTCGCCGGTGGTGACAGTCTGCACCAGCAGCAGACCTATGATGGGCGCGGTGCAGGAGAATGATACCAGCACGAGCGTGAATGCCATGAGGAATATCGAGATAAGACCTGTGGTGCTGCTGGCCTTGCTGTCTACGGCGTTGGCCCAACGGTCGGGCAGCTTGATTTCAAACCAGCCGAAGAAGGAGAAAGCGAAGACGAGCAGCAGCAGGAACAGGATGACGTTGAACACGGCGCTGGTGCTGAGCTCGTTGAGCTTGCTCGGGCCGAAGATGGCGGTGATGAGCAGGCCCAGACCCAGATAGATGACGACGATAGACAGACCGTAGGTCATGGCGTCCTTGATGCCCTTGCGGCGGTCGTCCTTGGCACGCTTGAGGAAGAAGCTGATGGTCATCGGGATGATGGGCCAGATGCAGGGCATGACGAGGGCGAGGAGTCCACCGATAAATCCTACGATGAAGATGTACCACAGCGAGTGGTTGGCTATGTTGGCCTCGCTGTCTAACGCCTCGAGCTGCTCGGTCACGGGTTGCCACCAGAGGGTCTCGGTGCTGGCGGTGACGGGAGCCACGGCGCTGTCGGCAGGAGCCACAGTGCTGTCGGCCACGACTGGGGCTGCAGTCTCGGCCACTTCGGCAGCTGCGGGCTCGGTGGCAGCAGCCACGGCGGGCGACTTGCCACTCTTCTTGAGCGCTACCTCACCCGGCGGCAGACAGTTCTCGTCGCTGCACACGCCATACTCCAGGTAGGCGTCGATGGTGTAGGTCGGCTTGGTAAACCGTATCTTCTGGACAAACTGTGCGGTGCCTTCAAAGTAGCGCACGTTCATGCCAAACATCTGGTCGAAGTGGCTCTTTTCCTTGCCGCGGGGCATGAGCTTGCCTACGAGTTCTATACCGTCGGCCTTGTTGACATGGAACGAAGCCTCGGTGGGTCCGCTGCTGCCCAGGTCGGTCGAGTAGATATGCCAGCCGGCCTCGATGCGCCCGCTGAACACTATCTCTGCCTCTGCGGTCTTGCCGGTCTTGATTTCGGCGGTAAACTTTACGGGGTCTTCCATTTGGGCCATGGCTGTGAGTACCATCAGGAGCATGGCGCCCATTGCTATTATTCTCTTCATTTCTTGTAAGTGGTTGTTGCTTATTGGTGTTGGATATCTATGAATACGGGAACGGCGGTAGCGGTGCTCTCAGCCTTGAACCCTATCTGCCCGGGGGTGTAGGTGATGGCCGAGGCTGCTACGGCGCGCGAGCCCAGAGCCTGTCGCACGCGCTGGCTGAAGGAGCCTGCCGACCTCTCTGCCTGTGCCATCAGCGCCTTGATGTCTATGGGCTTGGCCGAGTAGATGACGCACACGTGGTCGGTGCCTCGGGTGTCGTCCATCTCGATATACCACTTCTCGTCGGGTATGGCTATGTTGCTCGAGCTGTAGAGCAGGGCAGGGCTGATATTGTCGGTCGGCGGGAACACACGCGTCACCTTGTTGGTGATGTCCGAGCCGATGATGTAGACATAGGCGGGGGCGCTGTTGGTGACATACAGACGGTAGCGGGTACCGGAGATGTATGCCGACTTCATGCGGTAGATGCCAGCGTTGAGCGTGGCTGCCATAGTCTCGCCCGTGGAGAGCTGGAAGCGCAGTGAGCCTGCCAGTCTGTAGGTGGGCACGACCGGCTGGGGGCGTGGCTGCGGTTTGGGCTGTGGCTGCGGCTTGGGCTGGGGTTGAGGCTGCGGTTTGGGTTGTGGCTGCGGCTTGGGCCTCTTGGCCACATACATCTCAAAGGCATAACGGGTGTTGTCGGCAAAGTCACGATACTTCACCCAGGTATAACCGTTGTTGCCCCATGCGGTGCCCCAGCTGTTGAGGATGAGGAAAGCGCCGCCGTACTTATAGTCGTCGTAAGCCACCACACACATGGCGTGGCCGCCGCCGTCATTGTTGGGCTCGGTCTTGACCCACACGTCCTTGCACTTGAAGAACGAGTTGGGCACCGACATGCCGATGATGACCGGCATGTCTTGCGACAGCGCCTTCTTGACCGTCCTCACCTTCTCATCGTAGGTGTCGAAGGGGTAGAAGAGGGTGTTGTAGTCGTCTATAGTGTGGTTCCGCGCCTTGTCGAAGAGCGCTGCGGGGATGTAGTCGGCACAGAGCACGTTGAAGTCTCTGAACTTGGGCGCGCCCTTCTCGGTGAGCAGGTCCAGGGCGTCCTGTATGGATGTGCCGTCGCTGCATCCGGGCTTGTTGCTGCCCTTGATTTGCTTGTAGACGAATATGGGCGAGAACGCCTCGCGGTCTATCACTATCTGCGATGTCCACCCGTTGCGTATGGCGTCGGCTATTGTGCGTGCAGCGTATGATGTGGCCCAGCTGGTGCAGGTTCCAAACTGTCCCTGGTTGCGGGCGACGGGGCAGAAGCGCCTCAGAGAGTAGGCCTTGGGCAGCACGGTGTAGTCGCGGGTAAGCAGGGTGGCTTGGCGCGGTATGCGGGCGTAGGCGTCGTCGTCGAAGACCAGTCCGGTGCCATATTCGCTCTGCGCCATCATGCCGGTGGCACAGAGCAGGGTTATGAGGAGTGATGTAATTCTCATGTCTGTCTACTTGTTGTTGAAGATAAAGTCTCCCTGGAACAGCGAGCTGGAGTACCAGGGCGTCTGCTGACGGTTGGTGGCGGTGAACACGCTGGCGGCGACACGCTTGAACACCGTCTCGATAGACAGTCCGGGCGTGTCGAGCGTCTGCAGCAGTGCTGTAGTGTATGGACTGTTGCGGTTCTGGCCGTCGGCAGCCACGCTACCCGGGCTTGTGGCGTAGGAGATGAATGTTCCCACGGGCGCATTGACAGCCGAGAGACCCCTGTCGGCGCTTCCGCGATACCAGCTGCGCTCAAAGGGGTTGTTGCGGCAGGCGTCGAGAGCGATAATCTTCATCTTGCAGCCCGACTCGTCGAGCTTGTCGAGCACGCGGCCCAAGTCGGTACACTCATACTCCACATCGCTCGCCGAGTGCATATTGGCGTTGATGGGGATAAGGTAGTTGGCGCCCTTGTACTGTATGCCGTGACCGGCGTAGTAGAACATGGCGGCGTCGTAGCCCTGTGCGCGCTGTCCCAGCTGGTTGATGGCGTCGTCCATCTGCCGTTTGGTGCCGTTCTGGAGCAGGATAACCTCGAAGCCCAGCGTCTTGAGCTTGGCAGCCATATCTGCGGCGTCGTTCTGCGGGTTGGCGAGCCGCTGGGCAGGGTATGCCGAGTTGCCTATGACGAGGGCGATGCGCTTGCCCTGGGTCGCCGTCACCGGCTTGGTGGTCTGGCGCACTACGGTGCGCTCGGAGGTGGCGGTGCCGTCGGCATTGGTGGCGCTCACCTTGATGATGTTGCTACCCTCGACGAGGGGCACGGTTTGCTCGATGCGCATATCCGAGCCATCGTTGGTCACCGCCTTGATCCCACGATACATCTGACCGTTGACATAGACATGTGTGGCGGTAATCTGGCTCTTTGAGCGTATGCCCACCGATATCTTCACGCTGGTCAGCGTGGTGGTGGCGGGGAGGGTGGTCCAGGTGAATGTGGGCACAGCCTTGACGGTCACCACGGGAGCGGGCTTGGG